>DSCA01000114.1 GCA_011049295.1 Thermoplasmatales archaeon | reverse complement strand
GTGACCGCTCCCCCGCCCACCCCGGCCAGCACCCGCTCCGTGTCCAGGATGGAGGCCCGCAGGAACACGCTTCCCCCGATGGGCACCAGTATGTCCTCTCCCTTCCCTGTTTTGGCGATTTCCTCCAGAGCGTTCTGGGCTGACTGGTATTCGCCCATCAGGTCCTCGATGAGCTGCACCTGCTGAAAAATGGCGTCCATGCGCTCCTGGTAGGCCTGCATGAGCAGCAGGCTGTCCTGGGTGTCCTCGTTCATGGTTACCCCTCCAGCTGGTATTTGACCACCGGGTTCTGCACGTCTTCCGGGGATATCTCGGTGACGGCGGCGATGGAGATGTCGCTTCTCTTCACCCGGTGATTGCTGCCCACGATGGACAGTATCTTCTCCCGGACCTGCTCTTCGTTTTCCCCCAGGATTTCCTTGGTAAAGGTATGCTTTCGCTTTTTTTTCCGGAATTGGCCTTCCACTCTATATGCCTTCATGGTGTTCACCTAGCCTAAATGTAATGCGTCTTCCACGCGACCCATCTCGATGCCCGTGGTGGGGCTGCCCATGACGGCGCCGTGGTCGTTGGCCACCATTCCCGCCCCCACGTAGGGAACGCCGTGGTTTACGGTGCCGATGTTGGCCTCCACGCCCAGCAGCCGCTCCACCTGCTGTTTTTCCTCGTCTCGCACCCTGGGATGGCACAGGACGCCCCTGTTGGTGGCCACGGCGGCCATGCCCACCGTCTGCATGTCGGCGATGGTGCCGCGTTCCACCTCCACATCCAGCACACCCTTTATATCCTTTATCGTCTCGTCTTTCAGCATGGGATGGACCAGGGCCCCGTGGTCGTTGGCCAGGATGTTGTTCCCAGCGGCATTGAACCGGTCTCTGATGACCAGGACGCGGTCAAACAGCTCCTCCAGCATCGCCGTCTCCTCCTCCGTGACAAAGTCGGTAACCACCGCCCCGTGGGAGTTGGCCGCCAGCAGCGAGCCGGCGATGGTTCCCCCTCCCACGGTGAGGTCCACCACCTGCACCCGCAGGATGTCGGCAATGAGCTCCTTTTCCTTGGCTGAAACGGAGGGATCGATGAGGGCCAGCTGGTTGTTAACCCGGCAAAAAACACCCAGGTAGGGATTGCTGTTGAAATCCAGCCGTTTCAGCATGGTCACGACGCTAGGCCTCCCCTGACTGCTGGGACTTCCCGGATGACTTTTTTCGGGGCTTTTTGGGTTTCTTGGGAGGCTCCTCGAGATCCTCCGGTTTTTCTGGCTCTTCCTCCTCAGGCTTCTCCTGGGGCTCGGGCTGGGGCTCCCCTGGCCCTTCCTCGGGCTCCTCCGCCTCCTCCTCGGCCTCTTCTCCCTTCTCCGCCCTTGCTTCCTCCACCGGCTCCTCTGCGCCTTCCGCCTCTATCTCAGCCTCCGGGGCTTCCTCGCCCTCCCCGGCCACCCCTGTCTCTGCCTCCCCGGGCTCCTCGACCGGGGTGGGAGGTGCCTCCTCCGCTTCCTCCACCTCCTCTTCCTCCTTTCTGGGCTTGCGCTCCTCCGGTGCCACCACCTCGGCCTCCGGAGTGTAGGCCCAGACCACGCCGTCGTCGCCCTTGACGCCCTTGACCCGGATGCGGGTGGGAATGTGGGCCCGACCCCGCTCCCAGATTTTCTCGTTGAGGCTGGCGTCCAGATAGACCTCCTCCGCCTTCATGTGACGGGAGAGAAACTGGCGTATTTCCTTCACCGCCCGGTTGGCTCGCCGGGGGCGGGGGACGGATTTGGCCTTGATGAGACGAATGGTGTAAATGCGCTCGTCGGGCATGGCATCACCGCTTCAACGTACTCCGTCTCCAGCTCCGCCGCTTGGGATGCTGCAGGAACCGCCGGTTCGTCTTCATGATAATCCAGGCGGGAACCCGCCTGTTGCTCTTGGTGGCCTTCATCAGCCGCTTCTTTTTGCCCAATGGTTTATTTCGTGCCATCTAAATCCTCCGGATATTTATGTCTCGCTTCTTTGGCCTCAGGGTTTTGAGGAGTTTCTGAAACTGCTGGTCGTCCAGCTTTTCCTGGATGCGCCCCATCTGGTACAGCTGGATGAGCTGGTTCTCCAGCCACTCCGCAAACTGGGGCTTGGCGATGCGGATGCGCCCCAGCCGCTCCCGCGCCTCGGGGGTCATGATGTGGCGGAGCACCACCTTCTTCTGGGCCTGGACGTACTCCTCCTGCTCCTGCGCCTCCTGCTCCTCCTGCATCATGCGGCGCTTAATCTCATCTGCATCCGATTCCATAGGTGTTTCACATCTGAGATTCTATTTAAATGTTTTTATTTGGCCAGTTCGTGGGCCGTGTTGTCCACGAATGACTGCCCGGCGGGGGTCACCACCCGGCCCCGGCCCTTGATGGCGGTCAGCAGTCCCGCCTCCTCCAGCTGATGCAATGAGGCACGGACGATGGCTCCGCTGCCCTTGCAACTGTGATGGGGAGCGACCTTGCGGTTCCGCCTGCCGCCGAAATAGCCGCGCAACTTCTCCGTCCCGATGGGCCCGCGCATGTAGACCTTGCGCAGCACCGCCGCCACCCGCACGTACCACCAGTCGGGGTCGTCGGGCTGCCGCTCCTTGTGCACGCCGGTCTTCACCCAGGCTGCCCACTCCGGCGGCGTGATGTTGTACTCGCTCTTGAGCTTCTCCGCCATTTTGCGAATGAGGGCTTCTGCTGGAACGTCGTAGGCTGTGGTCATATTCTCATCGGCCAATACGCAAGTAATATAAAAAAGTTCTTTTCGGCCCTCGGTCGGTAAATCTGGCCCGCACAGAGTCCGTGTTCAGGATGCAGAAAACGAGTGTTTAAGAGGCGGGGTAGATACAGACAGAGGGTGTATCCGTGGAAAAAATAGAGGACATGGTGAAGAGAAGGAAAGCGGCCCACGCAAAACTGGTGTCCCTGAAATCCAGGGTGTATGAAGCGTTTTTGCAGATGGAAAAAGCCACCTATGTGGACGGTGCGCTGGATAAAAAACACAAAGAATTCATTGCCGTGGGCATCTCGGTGGTCATCAACTGCGAGTCATGCATGCAGTGGCACATCGAGCAGGCGGCCAGAGATGGCGCATCCATGCATGAAGTCCTGGAGGCCATAGAGGTGGGGATGGAGATGGGGGGAGGACCGGCCACGGTGGCAGTCCGGTTTGCCCTCGAGGTCATGGAGGATGTTTTCAAGGGTTGAGTACCGGGAGAAAAAGGAGAGGTGCTTCCTTACCTCACCTGGGTCAGCCACAGCATAACCCAGTCATATACAAGACTCCACAAAGAGCGGTGGGTGTAGGGCATGCTGACCGGAAGGGGGTCCGACCACTGACTGCGCACCCCGTGGCTGTCCCTGGCCTGTACCCGCAGGGAATAGCTGCCGGTGGCATTCCAGGTGTGGACGGCGGTACACGTTTCACCGGAGGCGTAGGGACCCAGCCACCGTCCAACGGCTCCGTCCCCCCAGTCGAAGCGATAGTACAGGGAGTCTCCCTCCGGATCCTGGGTGGAGGCCGTATAGCTGTAGGGCTGCCCTCGCCTTCCCTGGGCGGGACCAGAGGGAGGCACCGGCTGGTAAGGTGCCGAGGAGGGAGCAGCGAGAGCTAGGGTGGGGTCGGCAAAGGGCTGCCATTGCTCTAGGGCATAGTAGTCGCGCCCGGTCAGGGCGGGAAATACGTAGTCGGAGATAGCCTGGCACCACATCTGTCCCGGGTTTTGCGCCCCCTGCTGGAAGGCCCGAAACATGTTGAGAGCCAGTTTGATGATCAGGGTTTGGGTGAACTGGTCGCCAAAACTGATAGGGGTCAACGTGGTTCCCCCAAAGAGAGCCACGCTCCCCCCGGTGGGATGAACCATCCACGACCATCCCATGCAGTCCCGGTCGTCGTCGAAACGGCAGGGGACACAGCAGTCGGCGACAACCACGGGTAGTCGCTCCCCGTTGTCCAGGTGCTCCACATCTGTCTGAAGCAGCCCGCCAGGGGCAGGGGTGGGCAAGACTATGGAGCTGTCGTTCACAGCATAGGTGAACCACTTGCTCTGCATGCCGTGGCCGGAGTAATAAAAAAATCCACATCCCTGGTTTACCGCCTCCAGGATGTTTTCCACGCCGGTAGGTGATGTCCCGCTTAGCCTGCCGTTGGAGGCCAGCAGGGGAACAGATTGGAAATCATGCATAATGTCCATGGCTGCCAGCACCGCGGCCTCTCCCTCCACCAGCACGGGGTGGTCAGGGAAGCAGTCCCCGGCCATAACCACCAGATTTCTGAACCATTCCTGGGTATAGCGCTCCGCAGTCTCGTAGTCCATGATTTTGTCGACCATCACCGTCACCTCCTCCTCCGTGCGGCAGGCCAGCCGTCCAAAATAGACGTCGGGAAACAGGTCAACACCGTCTTCGTCTTCTCCAAATAGGGGGTCCCGGTCGCTGTTCCAGGTGCAAAAGGAGCCGTCGGCGTGGTAGAGGTCCGCATAATACAAATCGCTTATCAGCCTGCTTCCCAGAGGATGGGCATAGCGCACGGGGAAGATTTGGCTGCCTCCCACGGCCAGGACGTAGGTGATGCCCCAGCTTTCCACGGCGTTTTTGATGAAGTATTTTATGTGCTCCGCCTGGTCGGCACCCTGCACGGGAAAATGGGTGCCATTCATCACGTCTTCCAGGGTGACCAGCACCGTGGCAATATCCCGCTGGTTTTTGTGGTCCACCAGGGGCTGCAGGGCGTGGGCATAGATGGAGGGGGCTAAAACCAGGAAGTCATAGGGAAACCCCGACGAGGTGGCAACAGATGGCCGGTAGATAACCGTGATATCCATCTGGGAGGACCATGTAATGCTGCGGTCAGCCGAGTGATACTGGACTGGAAAAACCTGGATTTTGAGGAGGGTGCACCGCTCCCTGTCCACCATCCCCGCCCCCGTTCGATGGGCGCACCAGGTTCCGGGCGAAGGGTACCCAGCAGCGGGTTCAGGCTGCGGCAGGCAGGATGTCCGGACCCCGGCACCGGGAGCCGCAGCCAGAGGGGCCGGCAGTCGGATGGAGGTGAGCATCCGGGGGCGGCAGGAAACGGAGACAATCTCTGTTCCCAGGGGAAAGGTGAGGGTGTGCACAGCAGTAGGCAGCAGATACTGACCCTGAGACACTCCGTCAGTGGCCTCCGCAACGGTTACCAGGACCGTGTCCTCCTCCTGGGCAATCACCGGTGGAGAAAAATGGAGAGAAAGGTGTTGCTTATACAGGTGGTCCGGCGACCAACCATGTATGGGGATGGCGCTCAGCAGCACCGAGACGGCTATGACCGTGACTACGCCTTTTGTCCGCATGCTATATGCAACTGACAACTGTGTATATAAAGTCTCTTTCTGAAAAATGGCGAATTAAAAGGCCACCGTTTCCGCAGTCAGTGTCTGGACAAGGGTTAAATAGATGAGGCTGCTTGGCATCCATGGCTCTCATCACCCAGCCCCAACAGGTTCGGCGCATCGCCCGGGAGGCGGAGGTGGTGGCCGTGGTGGGCATGTCCCTCAACAGGGAGAGGAGCAGCTATAACATAGCGGACAGGGTCCGTGGGCTCTACCGCATGTACTACGTGAACCCGGTGTATGCCGGGGAGGAGGTGCGGGGGGAGACCATCCTGTCCTCGCTGCGGGAGGTGCCGGAGCACATAGACATCGTGGACGTGTTTCGCAACCCCCGGCACGTGGCCCCCATCATGGAGGAGGCGGTGGCCGTGGGCGGGGACGTGGTGTGGCTGCAGCCGGGCTCGGAGAGCCCGGAGGTCATCGATGCCTACAGGGACAAAATTGACATCATCGCCCATGCCTGCCTGGGGGTGGTGGTGGCGGGGCTTTCCTGACCGACACAAATTTTATTAGCAGGGCGGCGATTAGTTATCAGCGTGATTTTGAAGGATAAGCACAAGCTGGACACCGCCTATGTGCCCGCCCACACCCCCTGCCGGGAGGGGGAGAAAGAGCGGCTGATGCTGCTCCTGGAGAGCGGCGGGAAGGCCATCATTAGCGGCGAGGTGGGCACCGGCAAGACCCTGCTGGCCAGGCACACCGACGGCGACGTCTACGTCAACTGCTACACCCACAAGTCGGAGCACAAGGTGCTGGAGGACATCCTGCGGCAGACCCGGCCCAAGTTCAGCACCGCCGGGCTGACCGGCCAGCGGCTGTGGCAGGAACTGCCGGGCGACCATCTTTTGATTCTGGACGAAATCGAGGGCATGATGCCCAAGGATTTGACCCACTTCGCCTACACCCTGTCCCGGCACGAGGAGCTGGGAAAGAGCCTGCGCTACGTGGCGGTGACCCGCTCCGCCCTGATGCTCAAGCAGCTCATCCACGACGATGCCGCCTGGTCCACCTTTGCCGAAAAGGCGGTGGTGGAGCTGGAGCCCTACACCAAGGAGCAGATGATGGAGATTCTGGCCTACCGGGCCGGGGACAGCCTGGCCGGGGGCAGCCTGGCCGGGGGCAGCTACGACCAGGACATCCTGTCCCTGATTGCGGACATCGCCCAGGTGTCGGCGGGCCACATGCGCTCGGGTATCGACGTGCTGCGCAACGCCGCCCTGGTGGCCGACCAGCGGGGCCATGCGGCCATCGAGGCGGAGGACGTGCGGGAGGCCAACCGGGAGAGCTGGCTGGGTGCGCTCACTGAGCTGGACGAGCGGCAGCTGCTTATGCTGCTGGCGGTGGCCGTGGCCTGCCGGGACAGGGCCTATGCGGAGGGTGAACTGATTGCCCGGGAATTTGTGGCCAAGGGAGAGGAGTACGGTCTGGAGGCGCACGAGAGCCAGGCGGAGCGGCACCTGACTGCCCTGGTCAACCACGGCTTCGTCTATCCCAGCGACCGGGGTTTCACCCTGATTGACTGTCCGGCCGCCGTGCTGGTGAAAGAAATCGAAAGGCTTTTAAACGCCTAGCCCCACCCCCCTCCCCTCACTTATATAGACCCGGCAGTTTGTAAGTCAAGAAATAAAAGCCGCCGCATTTATTGAGCGCCCTACGACGGGCATGCGGGGCTCTCTTTTTTTATTTTTTGTTTTCGGAGGCCGGACTGCAGGGGCTGGTCTTCTGCCCCAGCCGCCAGTCTCCCTCGCCGTCTCCTCCTCTCTGCCTCCGGCGTGCCCACAGAACCAGAAAAGAGGGCAGGATGAACACCGCCGAGATGAAGGCAAACAGTATGGTCAGGGCGGTGATGCGCCCGAACTGCTGCAGAGGCGGCATGAGGGAGAAGGACAGCAGGCCGAACCCGGCGATGGTGGTGGCCGCCGCCCCGAAAAGGGAGAGGCCCGTGGACTGCACGGTGGCGCAGGCCGCCCGGGGGATGTCCCGCTTTTCCAGCTCCTCCACGAAGCGGTGGGACACGTGGATGCCGTAGGTGACCCCCAGTCCCACGGTGAGCGAGGAGATGGTTATGGTCATCACGTTGAGGGCCAGGCCCATAAGATACATGGCGGCCAGAATCCACCCCACGCAGAAAATGATGGGAATGGCGGTGATGACCCCCAGCATCAGGGAGCCGTCCCGCAGGTAGAAGATGACGGCCAGGATGAGGAAGGAGGTGATAATGGTGATGAACAGGGAGTTAGTCTGCCCCCGGTTGAGGGTTTCCTCGGTGAGCACGGTGACCATGCTGTCCCCGGTGACGCTGGTCTGAAAATCGGTGAAGGCCCCGGCGTCGTCCCGGAGATCCCGGTACAGGTCTTTGGTGGCCTGCTTGTCGCCTCCCGTGTTGGTGGCGATGTCTATCAGAGCCGCATCGTAGGTGCCGTTTTTGTGCAGCACCTGGGTGACCATCTGCTCCCGGTTGGCATACAGCCAGTCGTACAGCTCTGCGATGTCGCCGCTGGTGGTAGCGGACTTGGGCAGGCCGCTGCGGTCAAAATAGGTGAAATAGAGGTCGGCGAAGGAGCTGTCACCGTTCTCCAGGGCCACGGTGAGCATCACGGTGGCTATAGAGGTCACGTCGGGCCGGGAGTCTATGGTGAGGACTCCCGGGGTGCCGGTGAGGCGGTGCATGGTCTGGTTGAGCTGAGCGAAAAAGGCGGGACTGGTCACCTCCCCCCGGACCAGGATGTAGGAGCTGGAGGCCTCGCCCCCCATGAACTCGAAGTTGCGGATGAGATACTGCAGGTCCTGGGTAATCTCCAGGTCCTCCGGCAGGAAGGCGTCCACGTCAAACCGGGTCTCCAGCTGCAGGGCCGCCCCTCCGGCCAGCAGGGTGACCACCACGGCCACCCCAATGACCATCCCCGGGCGGGTATTTCCGGCCACCGCCCCCGCCGCCACCACCCTGTTCACCAGGTGCTTGCTCCGCCCGATGACCCGGTTGCCGGTGTCCTTTTTTGCCGGAGTGCGCCGCAGCTGCTGCACCGCGGGTACGAACAGGAGCATGACCACGAAGGCGGCCAGGATGCCGAAGGCGCACAGAATACCGAACTCCTGCAGCAGTTTGATGGGCGAGATAAGGTTGGACAGAAAGGCCACCATGGTGGTCAGGGTGGCAATGAACAGGGCGGTGCCCACCGTGGCCAGGGTAACCCGCACCCTGTCCTGCTTCTCCCGGTCTCCCTCCTCGCGGTAGCGCATGGTGAGGTGGATGCCGTAGTCGATACCCAGGCCGATGAGCAAAATGGGGATGGCGGTGGTCATGGGATTGAACTCGAAGCCCAGGGCGGCCCCGAAGCCGTACATCCAGATGATGGAAAAGGCCAGGGCCAGGAGGCTGATCAGGGTGTCGGAGAGGGTGCGATACACGATGAGCAGGACCACGATGATCATCAGCATGGCCAGGGGCATGAGCAGCTGGATGGACCGGTTGGAGGCGGCCAGGATTTCCTCGTTGATGAGGTCCCCACCAATGGTGGTGAAGGTCACCTGTTGGGGCTGCATGTCCCGCACGATGGCATCAATGATTTTCTCTAGGCCCAGGCGGTCCGGGGTCTCCGGATCCAGGAAAATGAGCACCACGCATCCGGCGGCGGTGAGGTTCTGGGCGGAGGCATTGAAATCCGTGGTCAGGGTGCGGGAGATGTACTCGATGGCCTGGCTGCCCAGGGGATTCATGGCCAGCATGCGGATGCTCTGCTGCACGTTGTCCGGGGTGTAGAAGAAACTGAGGTTGACGGCCCCCCCGGAGCCATGGATGGTGATGTTCTGGCCCAGGAGAGCCCGACGCATCTGGGTTATGTTGTAGGGATGGTAGAGCAGCCAGTCCTCGCCCCTGCCCTGCAGGGTGGCCTCCGCTGCTATCCGGGTGGCGGCCAGGGTGGTGGGGAGGCTTATGATGTTGCCCTCGGGATACTGGGGGTTACGGAGGTGGGAGCAGATGGTGGCATTGGCCAGAAGCACCTCCTCCAGGGCAAAAATGTCGGTGAGGCTTTCCCGGTCCAGCAGGTTGCCGTCCCCTGCGCGGGCCAGCACCTCCACCGTGTACTGTCCGGTGAAGTTGGAACCTATCTCCCGATAGGTGTTGACCACCTCGATGTCCGGCTGAAAGGAGTCCTCGTTGAACTGGGTGGCAATGCCGTTGCTGTATATGGAGAAGAGCATGAGGGCGGTAACTGACAGCACTGCAGCGACGCTGAACTGGGGATGGCGGGCCACCCAGGACGCTATGTTATTCATTTTTTTCCTCCTGCAACGAGCAGAGTCGGCGATAGGCATGCTGCAGCACGTTATTTATTTTTTGCCTGGAAACGCCGGCAGCCGCCATGTGCTGGACCTTGGCCCGTATCTTGAGCATCACCGGGAAGTGGGCATGCAGGAGTGGGGGTTCCTGCTCCGCTGCCTCCCGCAGGCTGTGGTCATCGAATATCTCGGCAATGTTGGTGGCATAGTAGCGCAGCTTGCGGTAGGCCTCTTCCCTGACCTTGTCCCCCCTGGCCAGCAGCTGGCGGCCCTTGTCGGTTATGGTGTAGGCGTGGCCGCGTTTTTGCTCCTGGCCCCGGATGAGACCATCCTTCTCCAGCCGTTTGAGGAGGGGATAGACGGAGCCCGTGCTGGGGGTGTAACCCAGCATCTCCCGGCATTTTTTGATGAGGGCGTAGCCGCTGGCTCTCCCCTCGGCCAGAGTCTTCAGAATGAAATATTTCAGGAAGGGAACCTTCATATGTATCGGCACCGATATAGCGATACCGATATATAATGTTTGTTCTACTTGGCTATCATGGCCCGCAGCCAGTCGGCCACATTCTCCGCATGGTCGGCGATGTCGTCCGTCCAGTCCGCGATTTTGAGCAAATGGTAGACGTCCATGGGGCTGAGCTCCTCTTCCATCTTGTAGATTTCCTTGGTCAGCTCAAACTTCTTCTGGTCCGCCTCCCATTCCTTGCGGTGCACCTCCCGGATCAGGTCCTTGACCAGCTCCCGCTCCTTCTTGATGAAGCTGCTCTCCACCAGGTCCCTGAACTTCTCCACCGCCTTCTCCATCACGGAGACCGTCTCCGCCACCAGGTGGATGTGCTCAATGAATAGTTCCTTCAGCTTGATGGGGATGTTGGTGGGGCGCATGTCGATGAGCTGGGCCAGGTTTTCGGCGTGGTCCAGGATGGCGTCCTGCTCCCGCAGGTGCCAGAGAAAATATTTCTTGTCCACGGGCATGAGGAGGGAGTTGGGCAGGTGGGCCCGGATGTTGCCCTTAATCAGGTCCGCCTCGTGCTCCAGCCGGGCGATTTTGGCGGCTGCCCCAGAAAAATTCTTGGTTTCCCCCCGGTAGTAGTCGGTGAGGGCCCTGTCCAGAATCTGGAGGCACTCCCGGACCTTTTCCATATGCTCCATGAGGCCCTGAAAGGGAGACTTCTTGCGGAAGGTGTCCGACACCGGCACACGGGCGTGCACCGCCTTGTCTTTCTGTCCGGCCATGTCAGAATATGAACAGAAATCCTCTATAAATCAATATCGACATGACGATGGTGGCCGGCAGGGTGAAGGCCCAGGAATAGAATATTTTTTTGATTACGGCCAAGTCGATGGCCTCCAGCCCCCGGGCCAGCCCCACCC
>DSCA01000124.1 GCA_011049295.1 Thermoplasmatales archaeon | reverse complement strand
CCGTAGCCGACAGGCCGATGCGCTGAAACCCTCCCGCCACCTCCTGCAGGCGCTCCAGGGCCACCGCCAGCTGGGCCCCCCGCTCGATCCCTGCCAGCTCGTGCACCTCGTCGATGACCACCCACCGCACGTCCTCCAGGCTCTTGCGCAGACGCTTGCCGGTAAACATAATCTGCAGGGTCTCCGGAGTGGTAATGAGCAGGTCCGGGGGATGCAGGGACTGCCGCTGCCGCTCCTTTTGCGTGGTGTCCCCGTGGCGCACGGCGATGTCCAGGCCCAGCTGCCGGCCCCAGGTCAGGGTGCGGCGGAGCATGTCCCGGTTGAGGGCCCGCAGGGGAGTGATGTACAGGACGCTGACGCCCCTCTGTTTTCCCTGGCACAGAATCTGATGGAACAGGGGGAGGAGGGCGGCCTCGGTTTTGCCCATCCCGGTGGGAGCGATGAGCAGGCAGTGCTTTCCCTCCAGAATGGGGGGGATGGCCCGTTCCTGGGGCAGGGTGAGCTCCTCCAGCCCCTCGGTTCGAATGATTTCCTGCAGCCGGGGATGCAGACGCCGTACCACGCTCATACCATCGCCACCAGAAGCACGGACAACACGCCGGTCAGAAAGATGCCGTCAAAGGTCCCCGCCCCTCCGATGGAGGCCGCCGGCGCCCCCACCTTCCGCAGCTGGGGCAGATGCAGCAGGTCGGCCCCCAGCAGCACGCCGAGGACTCCGGAGACAAAGGCAATAATCATGGCCCGCTGGGGAACCAGAATGAGGGCAGTGAGGGAGGCCAGAATGGGGGGAACCAGAGCCGGCATGGCGATGCCCACCCCTCGCACCGGCCGGGCCAGCTGGTAGCAGACAAGGGCGATGAAGGCGGTGGCAAACAGCAGGTGGGGAAACAGCGCCCAGGGAAGCCGGGTCAGCAGATAGACGGACATCACCACCGGAATGACCGCCCCGCCGAGATTGACGTGGATGGTGGTGGACCCCTCCTCTATCTCCCTGACCCCACGAAACGGAAAGTGCGCATCTACGGCGTACCGCTCCCGCCGACCGGAAACCGTCCATACCGGGATGTTGACGAAACTGCCGCCCAGCACCCCCAGCAGCAAAAGCAGCGCCGTCCAGGGGGGAAACCCCAGGGCCTGAAAGGCCTGATTTATGGCCCCCACAAAAATCATGACCACCAGTACCACCAGCAGCGGAAGCACGAGGACCAGCGTGAAGAGGCCGGCGGGCAACCGGGGTCGCATGCATGGCTAACTGCCCGCTTATTTAATAATTTCTCTCTTCAGAGCGAGAGCCGGGCCAGATGCTGACACCGGGTGCTAACACAGGTGGTCGAGGATGTAGCGGTGGACGTGGTCATTGATGGCAATAAGGGAAACGTGGTCTGCATCTCCCTTGGGCCAGGCCTTTCCCTGCACCACGTACAGAGGGCGACCTTCCAGGTAGGGGCTCTCCGTGGGCACCAGCCCGTCGGAGGTGGCAGGCACCCCGTCGCCGTTGAAATCCATGGGTGTGCCCACCATGAACCCGATGTCCCCGCCCACCCCGTAGTAGTCAACGAGGTGGCTGGCCTGGTACCCCATGGCATCCAGGAATTTGGAGTTGTATATCATGTCCTGCACCGGGGAGGCCCACCACGGGAAATAGAGATAGCCCAGAATGTTCAGCAGGCTGGCGTTCACGTTGGGCGGCACGCCGTGGCAGGGAGTACCCACCGCGATCAAGTCGTCGATTTGCTCGCCGCCCATGGTTATATCGGGAACGCCGTCGCCAAACCACGGATGACCGGGGTCTCCGGGGGTCCATGATTCATTCCAGTAGTCCACGTCCGCGCCCCGGTGCTCGGCCAGAAACCGGGCCACCAGCCCCCCATGCTGTGGGCCACGATGTCTACGGTCTGGTCGGGGGGATAGCCGTTCATGACCAGGGCCCGCTCGATTCGCTCGTTCACCCGGGCTGCAATCCAGGATATGTGGTGGTTCTGCCATCCGGGGTCGTAGCGCAAAAATTGGATGCCTGGAGTGCTGGGGTCGAAGTCCAGAACGGTGTGGCCATGCTGCTGTAGCTTTTGGGTGAGATTCCACCAGGTATGGTTGAGCAGCCAGGTGGAAACCGAGCCTCCCCACCCGTGAATGAGAACCACGGGAAAATCGCCGGGCCGCTCGGGTATAACGGTGATGTTGGTCACCCGGTCACAGCCGGCGTAGTCCACCTCTCCGGTCAAATTCTGGGGCAGGCGGACCCAGCAGACCACCGGGGTGCTGGCCTCCACGTCGGACATAAAAAACGGGATGCGGGCCATACCCTGGCCGTCGGTGGTGACACCGGTGGAATGCCAGGGGACGAGACGGCTCCCATTGCGCACAAAAAAGGTAGCGGAGAGGCGCTTTCCCCCCAGGGGGGACCAGGTGTCGCCCTCGGCCGCCCGGAGCGAGGCGTACAGGGTGACGGTTTCTCCGGCAATGACCGTACCGGGGTTGCCGGTGAGCGACAGCCGGGTGGCGTGAAGCAGGGGGCGAACGGTGCCCTCTGCACGGGCGACATAGTCCGTTCCCTGCCAGCGGGCGGCGGCGGTGATGGAAACGGAATGGCTGAGGACGTTCACGTCCGCCGGGGCGTGATATCTGACCTGCAGATGCCCGGAGGCGTTGGTGGCGGAGGTATTGGCGGAGGAGAGGTAGGTGATACTGCCGGTATTTCCGGAGGCGATCAGCTGCCAGGATACGTTGGCGGCGATGGGCAGACCCCGGCTGGATGCAAAGCTCAGGTGGAGAGTGATGCTTTCACCCTCCTGCAGGGAAAACTTCTGCGGGGAGATGTCCAGCGTGGCGGATACCTCCTCCGCTTCCCCTCCGCCCCCCCAGAGGTAGGCAAGGACCAGGGCGACGGTGAGGACGAGCGCCAGGGCCGCCAGGGCTCCCGGCCAGCGTGGGGCCATGCACACATAAGTGCCGCCATTTTATTATGTTTTTCCCGTGTGACGGGCCATGAACCGCGTCTCCCCGCAACATTTATAAAGCGGACTTCCTGTGATATGCGAGGGAAACATGCCGTCCCCATCATCCGTCGAGCTGGAAAAAATGAGACAGGAGAGCTTGAACCGGGAGACGCTGCGGACCGGCGAGGAAGAGGTGCACGGGCATCTGGAGGTAAGGCCATGAGCGTGGTGGCGGTCATCATCACCGACCTGTTCGAGGACGCGGAATATGGCAAACCGGCCGCCGCCTTCAAAGAGGCGGGTCATCACCTGGTTCACGTGGGCCTGGAGAGGGGGGAGACGGTAACCGGCAAAAAGCAGGAGACCCGGGTGACCATCGACGTGGCGGTGAAGGACGCGCGGGTTGAGGATTACGACGCTCTGCTCATCCCCGGCGGCTACTCCCCGGACAAGCTGCGGGCTCACCGGGAGGCCGTGGACTTCGCCCAAAAATTCGTGGAGAGTGGCAAGCCGGTTTTTGCCATCTGCCATGCCCCCCAACTGCTGATTACGGCCCAGGTGCTGGAGGGCCGCAGGATAACCGGCTGGACGTCCATCCGGCAGGACATCATAAACGCCGGCGCCGAGTACGTGGATGAAAAGGTGGTCATTGACGACAACATCGTGTCCAGCCGCCATCCCGGCGACCTGCCGACTTTTATCGAGGCTGCCCTGGAAAAGCTGGCAAGCTGACCAGTGCCTCTTTACCTGTGCAGGGTCTGGCCGGTCTGCCTCCAGGCCGCCATGCCCCCCACCAATTCCGTGACCCGCGGGTATCCCTGCTGCCGGAGGTAGCTGGCCACCACCCCGGTTTTGAAGCCGGCGTCGCAGTACACCACCACATTTTTGTGCTCGGGTATCTCCTCCCGGTTTTCGGGAACCAGGCCGGCATAGATGTGGCGGGACCCCGGGATGTATCCCTTTCTGCGGGCCTCCCGGTCTCGCACGTCCAGAATGAACAGGTCCTGGTCGTCCAGATGGGTACGGAGCCTGTCCGCCGGCCACAGGTCGAGGTGACCTGGCGGCTTTCCAGCCCGGAACCAGGTGGAAACGCCGTCGGCCAGATAGCCCGCCAGGCGGTCGTAGCCCAGGCGGAGGAAGGAGCGCGTGGCCTCGTCCAGGTGGAGGTTGTAGTCGTCCACCAGGATAATGGGCCTCTCGTACTCAAGATACCAGCCTGCAAAGGCCGCCACTCCCCCCCGCCAGATGTTCAGGGAACCGGGAATGTGGCCGGCGGCGAAGCTCACCGGCTTGCGGATGTCCACCACCTGAGCCCGGTCCATCTGCTCCTGCAGCTGTGCCGCAGACAGGGCGGTGAGATGCGGTAGGTGGTGGAGCAGCGGCGGACCCCGCCGGTTGTAGTCCTCCATTTTTCGGAAATAGGGGGGACGATACATCTGCTCCCGGGTTTTGCGGGAAACAAACTCCTCCCGGCTGAGGGCCAGAAGGGGGTTGGTCTTTTTTTCGTAGCCGATGGTGGTCAGGGGCAGGTCGCCGATGGCCCCTCCGCACACCGAGCCGGCTCCGTGCGCCGGGCACACCACGGTATGGTCACCCAGAGGCAGTATCTTGGAAGTGAGGCTCTGATGGAGGGCGGCAGCCAATCGCTCCCTTTCCCCCTCGCCGTATAAATCCGTGCGCCCCACGTCCCCGGCAAACAGGGTATCGCCAGTGAACACCATGTACGGGTGCTCGCTCACCGCCGTGTCCGTCAGCACGAGGGAGATGCTCTCGTCGGTGTGACCCGGCGTTTCCAGGACCCGCAGATGCAGGGCGCCCACCGTAAAGGTGTCACCCTCCCGCATCGCCCTGCCGTAGCCGAAGTCCAGGGCGGCGCCGTGATAGATGGCGGCGCCAGTGCGCTCCGCCAACTCCAGGGAGCCGATGACGTAGTCCTCGTTGCGGTGGGTCTCGAAAATGTGGGTGATGGCCGCCTGGTGCCGGGAGGCCAGGTGGAGGTAGACGTCCACGTCCCGGCGGGGGTCGATGACCGCGGCCTGACCGTCGGAGGACACAAAATAGGAATGGTGGGCCAGCCCCTCGGAGGTGACCTGTTCAAACTTCATGGGAATCTCCCTAGTAGGGATTTTTCCCGACGACCGTGGGGTTGTCCGGATAGGCGCTCCACTCGGTGAAGGAGCCCTCGTAGATTTTGACGTTGGGGTAACCCAGGAACCACTTGAAGAGAAGGAACTCGTTGGTGGCCTCCCGTCCCGTGCCGCAGGAGCAGATGATGGTCTTGTCCGGGGTGGCATCCTCCTCCTTGAGGATGGCCTGGAGGTCTTCCTCCGGCTTCAGCAGGGCGGGGTTGCCCTGCATGAGGGTCTTCCAGGGAAGATTGACGGCGCCGGGGATGTGACCCGGTTTTATCCAGGGGCCCTGTCCCTCGTACACGCTGGCCGGACGGGCATCCAGCAGCAGGACGTCGTCACGGTCCTTGATTTCTCGCACCTCCTCCATGTCCAGGACGTAGTGGCTGCGCATCTCCACGGTGAAATCGGAGGGTTTGACCTCCGGGAACTTTTTGGTCAGCGGCCGGTCCTCATCCTTCCACTTGTCCAGGCCCCCGTCCAGGACATAGACGTGGTTGTGGCCGAAGCGCACCAGGGAATAGGCCACCATGGTCTGCTCCAGGCCGTCCCCCCAGCCCCGAAAGGCGCCCTTGCCCGTGTACACCACCACCGGCACCTCGGGTCGCAGCCCCACCCGGCGAAACAGGGACTGCACGGCATCCCGGGGAATGTATACGCCGGGGCGGCCGTGATAGGGAACGCGCAGCAGTTGCTGATTGAAGTAGACGGCTCCCTGAAGGTGCTCTGTAATGTAATCGTGAATGTCCGGCTGGGTATCCAGCAGCATCAGGTCGTGCTCCCCATCTTCCAGCTGCGAGGCCAGCCACTCCGTGGAAACCCATTTGACTTTTCCCTCTCCGGCAGGATATGGATACGTGCTCATAGTACCTCTCTCACTTATCAGAGATGCCTATAAATAGTTAATCCGACGGTAACAAAGATAAGAAAAAGGAAAGAGAGGGAAAGAAGGGTACGGTGTTACTCTTACCCGGTCTGGCGCTGTCCCAGCTCCCGGTCCACCATCAGCATACCGTTGCCGCTTCCCCCCACCATCTCCAGCCGAGCTATGATGGCCTCCACGCTGGCCTCCTCCTCCACCTGCTCGTCCACATACCACTGCAGGAGGTTGTAGGCGGCGCGGTCCTTGACCTCCTCCGCCAGATCCACCAGGGCGTGAATGCGCCCGGTTATGTGCCGCTCGTGCTCCAGCGCAGCCTGAAAAGCGGCCAGGGGGGAATCCCACTCGCGCTGGGGCTCCTGGATGGCGTAGAGCTTGACCGTGCCCCCCCGGTCCACCAGGTGATGCCAGAACTTCATGCCGTGCTCCATCTCCTCCAGGTACTGTGCGTGCATCCAGTGGGCGAAGCCCGGCAGGTCGACGGACTCGAAGTAGCCGGACATGGCCAGGTACAGGTAGGCGGAATAGAACTCCTCGTTTATCTGCTTGTTGATAGACTCTTCCATTTTTTTGGGTATCACGTTTTCATCCTCCTATGGTTTGCGGTGGCACAGCCACCAGTCGTAGCATTCAATCTCTCCCTTTTCCTGCATCTTTTTCCGGTCCTTGATAGCCTGCTCGCTGCTGGCCGGGGGAACGATAATCCGGTCCTTGACCAGCTCGTTGTGGGGCCAGTTGGCGGGAATGGCCGCCCCCTGTTTCTCGGCCATCTGGAACCCCTTGATCATACGCAGGAACTCATCCATGTTGCGTCCCAGCTCGGCTGGATAGTACAGGATGGCCCGGATGACGGCCTTGGGGTCCACGATGAACACGGCCCGAACCGTGGCGGTGCCCCCGGCGGTGTGGATGAGCCCCAGGCGGTTGGCCACCTGGCCGGTGCCGTCGGCGATGACCGGGAACTGGATTTCTTCACCCAGGTTGTCCTTTATCCACTCCGTCCACTTCAGATGGCTGAATACCTGGTCTATGCTCAGGCCTATGAGTTCCGTGTTCAGCTCCCGGAACTGGGGATAGCGTTTCTGGAACGCATAGAACTCCGTGGTGCACACCGGGGTAAAATCGCCCGGGTGGGAAAACAGGATGAACCATTTTCCCTTGAAGGCGTCGGGGAGCTCCATTTTTCCGTGGGTGGTGGTCACCGTCATCGGCGGAAAGGAATCCCCGATGAGGGGCATACGCTGTTGCATGTTTTCTTCCATTTTTTATCACCTCGTTTTTTTACGTATGTTTCATGTCATCCAGGATGGCCTCCAGGTCATCCTCGTGTTCAATCTCATCCCGCATAATTTCCAGCGCCATTTCGTAGGTCACCGGGTCGGTTTCCTTGGTGAGGTCGACCAGCTTCCGGTACGTGCGGATGGCGCACTGCTCACCCTCTATGTTCTGCTCCACAATGCGCCGAACCGAGGGGTCCGTGGGTGCCTCATAGCCGCAGTTGGTCCATTCGTACCAGTCCTCCGGCGTCAGCAGGGGCGTACCGCCCAGCTGGATGATGCGGTCCACCAGCATCTGAGCGTGCCGCAGCTCGTCGGCGGCGTGCTCCAGCAACTCCGCCTCCGCCTCCCCCCGCAGGGGTCCCTCCAGAACCTGGGCCCCAATCCAGTACTGATAGTAGGCCAGCCATTCGTCGGCCAAGGCCCTGTTCAGCAGCTCCACCAGCTCCTCCACGTCCATGTCTACCATTTCTCTTCCTACTGTTCCCATATTTTTTCACCTCGTTTGCATCTCAATTTTTTCTTTGTTGACCCACACTCCGTGAATATTGCAGTACGACTGGGCATAAAGGGTGCCCGGCTTCTCCGTCCTGAAGACGGCAACCACTCTGGGCTCGGTGTACACGGTGCTGGTGTCCGGGCCGTCCGTTGAGGCCCCGTGAGCGGCAAAGTCATGGCGTCCCACGAGATAGGGGAATTTTTCTCCCTCCGGCAAAAAGTAGAGCTCTATGGCCGCGATGTAGTGGGCCGTGGTGTTGGGGTGGGCAATCTCTTTGCCCACGCTGGCTTCCACCTGCACCAGGCCGTCTTTTTGCTTCACCTCCAGGACAGGCACATGTTTTTCCTTTTTCCAGTCTGCCTTCTGCAGCAACTGTTCAAATTCCTTCATTTTCACCTCCTTGAGTGTTATTTATATTTTCATGCTTTTTAAGGATTGTGTCCGCCAGGGCGTCCAGCTCGGCGAAATCCTCGCCCTGCGGGTAGCCCTTGGCCATGACCGGCTCCAGCACCTCCACCTTGAGGTTTCCCAGAAGAGAGGTCAGACGCTCCACCGTCTGGCCTCCCCAGCCGTAGGAGCCAATAATGGAGGCAAACCGCGTCTTGGGGCGCAGCGCGTTGGCCAGGTAGGCCGCGTACACGGCGCTGGGATGGGGACCGCCGAGCACGGTGGGAGTGCCCACCACCACGGTGGCCGCATCCACCAGGGCCATGGCCAGCTCTCCCACGTCGGTCACCGTGAGGTTGAAGGGCTGGACCGTGATGCCTCGCTGCAGGAGGGCATCCGTGAAGTAGTCCACCATGGCCCGCACGCTGCCGTGCATGGATACGTAGGGAAGCACCACCTGGTTTTTGACCCGGTCCGAGGTCCAGTCCCGGTAGGCATCCATGATAAAAGAGGTGTTGCGATGTATGGGACCGTGGCTGGGGGCAATCACGTCGATGTCCATGTCCTCCAGGCGGGCCAGGTGTTTCCGTATCTGGTGGCGGAAGGGCATCATGATTTCGGCGTAGTAGCGCTTGGCCGCCTCGTAGACCCGGGCCTCGTCCTCCGCGTACAGGTGGCTGGTGGCCAGGTGGGAGCCGAAGAAGTCGCAGGTGAAGAGTATGCGACGCTCGGGCAGATAAGTGAGCATGGTTTCCGGCCAGTGGACCCAGGGGGCGTGCAGGAACTGCAGGGGCATGTCTCCCAGGGAGAGGGTGTGGCCGTCCTCCACGGCAGCAATCTGGTCGTCCCGCAGCCGGAGGTGGTCCCTGAGCAGGGGCTTGCCCTTGGGGGTGGACAGTACCTGGGCCTCGGGGTATTTTTCCAGCACGGCGGGGATGGCCCCCGAGTGGTCCTGCTCTGCATGGTGGGCTACTAGGTAGTCAATGTCGAGGTTGAGGTTGCCGAGGGCGGCCAGCAGCTCGTCCTGCTTGGTGGGGTCCACGGCGTCGATGAGGGCCGTTGCCTGGCTGCCCTGCACCACGTAGGCATTGTATGAGGTTCCATCGGGCAGGGGAATGAGCTCGTCAAACAGGCGGCGGTCCCAGTCCAGGGCGGGAAGTGCATATATGTTATCCGTCAAATTGTGTATCTGCATTCTTTCCTCCTTGTTTACTCCACTTTTTCAAACTGGTCTTTGGGGGCCCCACACACCGGACACACCCAATGGTCGGGGATGTCATGGAAGGGCGTACCGGGCTCTATGCCCCCGTCCGGGTCTCCTTCTTTCGGGTCGTAGACGTATCCGCAGACCGTACACACATATTTGTCCATATTAGTCCTCCTCTTTTTTCTTTTTTAGGCAGGTTGAGCATACCCCTTTCAGATAGACATGGACCTCCTCCACCCGGTGGTCGTCGCCCACCATGTCCTTCCAGCAGGGGTCGTCACCCGTGATGTCCATTATTTTGCCGCACCGGCGGCACCAGAAGTGGTGATGTCGATTGGTGCTGTAGTCGTAGCGGACGGTGGAGCCCAGGCGCAGGGCTTTTACCAGGCCGTGCTGTTTGAGCATGTCCAGCGAATTGTAGATGGTTGTTTTGGAGAGCGACGGGTTGTCGGCCTTGAGGTCCTCGTAGATGGTGTCGGCGCTGGGATGGGTGCGGTGGATCTCCAGATACCTCAGGATGGCTATCCTCTGGGGGGTGACCTTCAGGTCGTGCTCCTTGAGGATGCTGACAAATTTTTCCACCTTTATCACCACTTGTATCTTTTCTTAAACTGTATTTATTTCAATATTAAAGGTAATACAAAATAGTACTTAAAGTTTACGTCTGCTGTCACCAACAGAGGGAAGACCAGAGCAAAACAGGGCTACGGACCGGCAGAGGGAGACAAAAGGGGCTGCTGAGCAGAATGCCTATACCTTAAGACCATGTCCTCCACGGTGGCCGCCAGGTCATAGCGGGGGACAAAGCCCAGCACCTCCTGGGCCTTCCGGGCGCTGATGCACCGGTGGGTACCGAACGATTTGACCCTGAAACGAGTCAGAGAGGGCCGGGTTCCCCGCAGGAGGGCCACTCCCTCCGCCGCTATGGCCGCCCCGTAGGCCAGGGGATAGGGCAGGTGGCGGCGGGGGGGAGAGACCCCCAGTGCCCGGGCCAGCGACTCAAACAACTCCTGCACCGTACAGACGAAACTGACTGCGTTGAACACCTGGCCAGCTGGGGCGCGCTCCGCCGCCAGGCGCAGGCAGGTGGCCGCATCCACGGGATGGACCAGGGAGATAAAGGTGTCCCCGGAGCCAAAGTAGGGCAGTTTTTCCTGCTCCAGGCGCTGCAGGAGGAGGCGGGAGGCCTCACCTCCCGGTCCCAGCACCAGGGGGGGACGAACCGCGGAGACCTCCAGGTTCCTGTCCTGAAGGAGCAGGCGCTCGGCCTCCAGCTTGGAGTGCTGGTAGGCATTCATGGGGCGGGTGGGACTATCCTCGGTGAGGGGCTCCATGGTACGTGGGAAACCGTATGCCCCGGCGGAGCTGGTGTAGACCAGGCGGTCAACGCCGGTCTTCCTGCAGGCCTCAAGGAGGTGACGGCTGCCCTGCACGTTGATGTCACGGAAGATGCTGGCGGGCCCGTGGTCGGCGGCGTAGGCAGCATTGTTGAACACCACGTCCGCTCCCTCTATGGCCCGGGGCAGGGTTTCCGGCCGTCGCAGGTCTCCCCTCGCCACCTCTACATCCGCCGGGGGAAGGGTTTCCGGCCGCCGGGTCACGACGCGCACGCCATAGCCGCGGTCCAGAAGCTCTCGGACCAGAAAACGCCCGATGAACCCGGTGCCCCCGGTGACCACTGCCTGCATGGGGCATAATCAGACGGGGCTTATATAACGCTGTTCCCGGAAGCGCCTCCTAGCTCCGGCAATAGCTGCTGTGTGGCATGATTAGCTTATTTTCTCACTAACACATATACCTTTTTTCCAATATGTTTTTTAGAAGACAGTACCATTGCTCCGTTTCCTATTCTTTTT
>DSCA01000148.1 GCA_011049295.1 Thermoplasmatales archaeon | reverse complement strand
TCTATAATGCTCTCCTCCTTTCCCCCTTTTTTTCCTTTCTTTTTTGTATAGTGTTAGTAGTAGGCAGGGTCCACTGTAGAGTGAGTTGGCTTTTTGTTTGTAATCCAGTCAAGTGAAGAAACATAACCGCTTTCGTCTTACCTCCTGTGGCTTCTTCTTACTCAGCCTCTTTTTCCATCTGGTTTTTTTCTTTTTGCCGAATGCGCCACAAAAAAACCAAAGTTTTATATAGTTCCTGGGCATATTAGTTTGATAGCAAAAGGATAGCATAATGGGCAACCATGGAACGAAATCCTCAACAATAGAGGTGCAAAATGAACATAAAAAGGTTTAAGGGAAGGGAAGGCGTTTCCGAGGTCATCGGAACAGTGCTCCTGCTGGGCATAGCCGTGATTATTTTTTCTTCACTCATCGTCTACGTGCTCTCCATGGACACCGGGAACCCCTCGCCCGACGTGCACATGGTAGGCTACATGAACGAATACGGGCACGCCATCGTCGAGCATAGGGGCGGAGACCCGCTCCCCATAGAAGACCTCAAGGTAACCATATGGAAGGGAACAGATGCCAGCAAAAGCTTTGAAGGAAGCGAATTGGCGGCTATTTTCCGGGACAGCAACAACAACGCCATATGGGACGTGGGAGACTACATAGATATCAACTGTCCCCAGATTTTCGGCGGCGTAGCCCACTGGCAGGTCTCCGTTGCTCTGGTGGACAAGGTCAGCAACTCCATTATCATGAGCGGCGTGGTGCAGACCGGCCACACGGAATACCTGTTCACCGACGAAAGTGAAATTGACGGCGCCGCCGACTTCACCTGGAACCCTGAGCCGGCCTGCGTCCGGGACGCCATTGCCTTTAACCCCAGCAGCTCCGCACATTCCAGCTACATAGTATCATACTACTGGACCTTCGGCGATGGCACCCCCGCCAGCACCCTGGCAGAACCTGACCACCAGTATGCCACCCCTGGAACCTACACGGTGACCCTCAACATCACCTATGCCCCCGGCGTCAACGTGTCCGGGGTGAGAAACTGGGACACGGTGACCAAGCAGGTGACGGTGTCCGACATTCCCCACATTACGGACAACAGCCCCCACCCAGCCACCACCGGCGACCCCTACACCTTCTCGGTGTCGGTTACCGACCTGGACGGCATCGATTCCGTCTTCGTCCGCTACCGTTTCGGGAGCGGAGCCACCACCAACGTCAGCATGACCAACGTGGGTGGCTCCACCTGGGAGCACACCATCACCATTCCCGCCACCAGTCTCAACGACCTTTACTACAGCATCGCCGCCAACGACACCCTGGGCTTCTGGAACAGCACGGGAACCCTCACCACGGACGTGGTGGACAACGACCCGCCCTCCATCGTCAACGACTCGCCATCCAACGGTACCACCGGCGACCCCTACACCTTCCGGGTCAACGTGACCGACAACATCAACAGCGGGAGCGACATCGTGGTCACGGCCGACTGGTCCCACGGCTCCCTCAGCGGCAACACCTCCCTGAGCTACGTCAGCGGAACTATGTACGAGGGAACCATCACCCTGGACCTCTACTCCACTGCCAACCTGGCGTATGACCTCTATGCGGAGGACGCCGCCGGCAACGGCAACACCACCGGCCCCTTCTCGGCCACCGTGGCCGACAACGACCCGCCGGCCATCACCGACCACAGCGACCAATGGGCCTTCTGGGGTGAGGATTTTGTTTTCAACGCCTCGGTCACCGACAACATCGCTGTAGCAAATGTATATCTGGAATACTGGATAGACGGAGGTACGCCTACCAATGTATCTCTAACAAATGTGGGGGGAAGTTACTATCAATACACAAAGCACCTGCCAATCTCAGGCACCACCCTATACTATGTCTTTGCTGCCGTGGACACCTCCGGCAACTGGGCCGATTACTTTGAGTACAACAAGACCCTGTACTCCGGTCACGTCCACAATGTCAACCAGGGAACCTGGTACGACCAGATATATCAAGCGACTAAGGTTGCCAACCCCGGCGACGAAATCCGCATCTACCCGGGCACCTACGATACCCATGGCCAAGGCAATAAAAACATTGTCATCGACCAAGACGACGTAAAACTGGTGGGAAGAAGCAGTCCTGATACCGTGCTCATGATCAGCCAGCAGGACGGCATCACGGTCACCGCCTCAAACGTGCTCATCAAAAACCTTACCATGGTGAAAAACTCCAACGCCCAGCCCTCCAACTCCTTCAAGAAGGGCATTTACGTGAACGGCGCCACCAACGTGACCATCGACAACGTCGACATTTCGGAGGCCGGGCAGAGCGCCATCTACATAACCGGAAGCACCCAGGTCACCGTTGTCAACTCCAAGCTGTGGAACAACCAGCAGCACGGCGTCTACGTGGGGGGAGATTCCACCAACGTGTACATCGAAAACAACAACATTTTCGACAACGACGAATCCGGGGTGCTCATTGAGGACTCCGACGGCAACACGGTGGTGGGCAACAACATTTACCACAATGCTGATGGCGTGTATCTGTACCGGGCCACCTACTGCAATGTCAGCAGCAATACCATATGGGGAAACGACGCCGGGGTCACCCTGCAGGGCACCAACCAGGAGGATACCAAGCTGAACATCGTATACAGCAACGTCATCAACCACAGCAACATCGGCATTGAATTCGTGGAGTATGCTCGTCAGAATAACCTCACCTACAATACTCTGCACAACAACACCCAGTACGGCATCTACATCCCGGCCCCCAACAACAAGGAAAACAACAACAACCAGCTGGACCACAACAACTTTATGGACAACGGACTGTCCAACGCCTACGACGAATGCAACAACATCTGGGACGACGGCAGCCAGGGAAACTACTGGGACGACTATACGGGAAGCGACACCAACGGCGACGGCATCGGGGACACGAATATCCCCCATAACATCGTCGGCGGACCCAACACCGACCCCTATCCGTTTGTAAATCCAGTATAGTATGCCCCCCAGAGCCGCAGCCGGCAGACAGTTCCTGGCCATACTGGCCTGTGTCATCCTGCTGACGTCTTTCGCCCCGGTGACCATGACCCCCAGCCATGCCTACACCTTCTATGTGGGCGGGACGGGGGGTGGCAACTATTCGTCCATCCAGGCAGCCATCAATCAGGCCTCGGCCGGGGACACCATTTTCATATACAGTGGAACCTACCACGAGAATCTGGTGATATCCAAACGGCTGACCCTGACCGGGGAAAGCCCGGATACCACCCACATCATGGGGAGCGGAACGGGTGACGTGATATCCGTAAGGGAAGCCGCCGTGGACCTGCGCAATCTCCACGTGAGCGGAAGCGGCTCGGGCATGGGCGATGCGGGCATAGAACTGCGGGACACCTCCGGATGCGGGATATACAACGTGGAGGTCAGCAACTGCAACTACGGGATATACTTCCTCCGCTCCTACCAGGCCGTGGTGGAAAAATCCACCATCGGCAGCACCTATTACGGCATCTACCTGTACCTGTCCTCCAATGTGTCCATATCGGAGAACACCGTTTCCAACAACTACCGGGACGGGGTATACGTGCAGGCCTCCCATTACAACAGCATAAAAATAAACACCCTGTCCCACAACATCAAGGACGGCGTGTACCTCCGGGCGGCCACCCACAACCAGGTACAGGGAAACAACATTTCCTCCTCGGAGCACGGCATACATATTTTAACGGCTCAGGACAATCTGGTCACCAACAACGTAGTGACCGACAACCAAATCGGCATGCAGGTGGAGGGGAGCTCCGGCAACATTCTCCACCACAACAACTTCATTTTCAATCACAACTTCAATGCCCGCGATACGGATTCCAACACCTGGGACGACGGCAGCCAGGGAAACTACTGGGACGACTACACGGGGAGCGACCTTGACGGCGACGGCATCGGGGACACCTCCTACCTGGTCCCGGGGGGAGGAGGAAACCGGGACCACTATCCCCTTATGAATGCCACCATCACCGACACCCATCCCCCTGAAATCCTGAGTGTGAGGGCCTACCCCTCATTGCAGGAGCTCAACGGTCGCACCAACATCACCTGCCGGGTGGTGGACAACCTCAAGGTGGGCACCGTTTCACTGAACGTCACCTACCCCAACGGAGCCAGCCACACCGTGGAAATGACGGAAACCTTCTATGACACCTACCACCACCTGGTCAACTGTACCTCCTACGGCACCTACAACTTCACGGTCACCGCTGTGGACGTGTTCAACAACAGCAACACCTCCGCTCAGCACCAGTTCCAGGTGTCGTTGCCGCAGGAAAACCCCACCCTTTCCGGCATCGACGCCCAGCCCAACCCCCAGGAGTTCCCCCAGCCCATTACCATTTCCTGCACGGCCAGCGACAATGTGGCCATAGGCAGCGTACGGGTTATCGTGAAAAAAAATGGCGTCCTGCAGGGAAATTACTCGATGCAGGGCGTGAACACGGACGCCGATGGCAACGGAGACTACGCCTATGACTTTGTTCCCCCGGATTTAACCGACTACTCCTACCACCTGTACGTGGAGGACATAAACGGAAACCACTACCAGTCATCCTCCCGCATCTTCTCTACCCAGGATACCACGCCGCCTCACCTGGCCAATGCCACCGCCAGCCCCTCGCTGCAGGACGTGGGGCAGCCGGTGAACATCTCCTGCATCATCACCGACAACCATCAGATAGAGGTGGCCCGAGCCCTCGTTTCCTGTCCCAATGGCACCCTGCTCAACATCAGCCTGACCGCCAGCGGAGACCTGTTCCACGCCCATCGCTCCTTCGCCGCCACCGGAGACTATACCTACGCCATATGGGCCCGGGATTTCTCAGGCAACGGGGCCCGCTCTGCGGACCATTCCTTTACCATCACCTATTTCCCGGAGGCCCAGTTCACCTACACCCCCACCAACCCCACCGACCTGGACACCATCTGGTTCGACGCTTCCGGCTCCTATGACCCCGACGGCACCATAGCCACCTATGCCTGGGACTTCGGCGATGGCCACACCGGCTACGGCCGGCACTGCAACCACTCCTTCAGCGACGACGGCACATACCTGGTGAAGCTCACCGTGTACGACAACCAGGGGGCATCTGATTCCCTGAGCCGAAGCATAGAGGTGGCCAACGTTCCCCCGGTGGCCGACTTTACCTTTTCCCCCTCCCCGGCCATCGTGGGGCAAACCATCCAGTTCACCGACAGCTCCTCCGACCCCGACGGAAGCGTCAAGGCCTGGAGATGGGACTTCGGCGATGGCACCGTTATCCCCCAGGGGAGCACCACCAACCCCACTCACGTCTATGAAACTGACGGCACCTACACCGTCACCCTCACCGTCTGGGACAACGACTACGCGACCGCACATCTCACCCGGCACCTGCAGGTGGAGGACATCTACCCCCCGGCCATCACCAACGTCACCGCCACCCCCAACCCCCAGGAGATTCAGGGAGAGGTCAACATATCCTGCACCATCACCGACGACGTGGCGGTGAGCGCCGCCTACGTCAACGTCTCCGGACCCGCCACCGCCTTCAATGCCAGCATGCACCCCGCCGGCGACGGCCGAACCTGGTACTACCTGGCCCCCTACACCAAGGAGGGAACCTTCACCTTTTTCATCGGGGCCACCGACCCCAGCCACAACCACAACAGGTCTGCCACTCACACCTTTGACATCATCATCCCCGCCAAACCACCGGACATAGGGGAAACAGATGCCTCCCCCTCCCCCCAGCAGTTCGGCTCTCCGGTGAACATCACCTGCAACGTCAGCGACAATGTGGCCATGCAGACGGTGAGGGTAAACGTCACCTTTCCCGGCGGCAACTACCTGAACGTCTCCATGGACCCCGTACAGGTGGACAGCAAGGGAAACGGCCTGTATGCCTACGACCACATCTACCCCTCCCTGGGCAACTACTCCTACTACGTGTGGGTAACGGATGTCAACGACTACGCCAATCGGTCGGCGGCAGCGACCTTCAGCATCATTGACACCACCCCTCCCTGCATCGACCAGGTAACCGTCTCTCCCCCCGTGCAGGAGCCGGGGGGCATGGTCAACCTGTCCGCCACGGTCACCGACAACCTGCAGTTGCACACGGTGAGGTTTACCATACAATATCCCAACGGCAGCATGGAAACATTCACTCCCCGTCAGGCAGACAGCCGGTTCTACGTGGCCGATGTCTTCCCTCAGACCGGCGTGCACAACTGGACCATAGAGGCCAACGACAGCAGGGGCAACGAGCAAACGTGCCTGGGAACCTTTGCCGTCACCCGGTTTCCGGAGGCCAACTTTTCTTACAGCCCTCCGGACCCCACCAGCATCCAGAGCGTGAATTTCACCGACGGCAGCACCGACCCCGACGGGGTCATCGTCAACTGGACCTGGGACTTCGGCGATGGCAACAGGGCCTACGACCCCCATCCCCGGCACACCTTTTCCCGTGCCGGAACCTATACCACCACCCTCACGGTGAGGGACGACTTGGGGGCAACAAACAGCACCAGCCGGGACATAGTGGTGAGCAATATAGCCCCGACGGCCAATTTTACCTTCAGCCCGGCCAGCCCCACCGACCTGGACGACGTGACCTTCAATGCCTCCCTGTCCCATGACCCTGACGGCTCAATTGTCAACTACACCTGGAACTTCGGGGACGGAACCACGGGTCACGGAGCGGTGACGGTCCACACCTACCATGACGATGGCACCTACACGGTGAGGCTCACCGTCCGCGACGACCACGGCGCTCAGGCCTCCCGGGAAACGCCCCTGCAGGTAGCCAACGTGCCTCCGGTGGCCAATTTCTCCTACAGCGTGGATGACTACCTGGTGTCCTTTACCAGCACATCCCTGGACGAGGACGGCACCATCGCCAGCTACACCTGGGACTTCGGAGACGGCAACATCAGCTATGACAGAAACCCCTTCAACCTGTACGGAAGCCAGGGGGTATACCAGGTCTCCCTGACCGTGGGGGACAACGACGGGGACAGCCACACCGTCACCAAAACCCTGGCCGTGGGGGACGTCCTGAGGGCAGACTTTACCTATACGCCCTCTCCGGCCCTCTCCGGGGAGCCCGTGCAGTTTATGGACAACTCCTCGGCTGCCTCCTCCTGGCAGTGGACGTTTGGCGACGGGACCACCGCCACCGGACAAAACCCGGAGCACACATATACCCTGGGGGGATACTACAGCGTGACCCTGACCGCGTCCAGCAATGGCGACAACGACACCGCATCCCGGACGGTGCAGGTGAACACCCGGATATACATCTACAAAAATGACCGCAATGTGGTCAACTACGTCCCCTGGCTGGGCACCACCACGTCCGCCTCCTCCCTGGCCTCCCTGATAGGCAGCCAGGTGATGCCCGCGGGCAGCGTGGTCAGCCGGTGGAACACCAGCCGGGGAGCCTTCGACAGCTATGTGGTGGGGATCTCACCGCCCTCCTATGACTTCCTCATCGCCCCCTACGACGTGGTGGTGCTCCGGGTGGCCCAGGCGGGTTCCTTTGTGGAGCAGGCCTACAATCTTTCCCACCGCACGGTCAGCCTGTTCAAAAATGACCACAATGTGGTGAATCACCTGGCCTGGAGCTGCTACCAGGCCACCACCGCCTCCTCCCTGGCCTCCCTGATAGGCAGCCAGGTGATGCCCGCGGGCAGCGTGGTCAGCCGGTGGAACACCAGCCGGGGAGCCTTCGACAGCTACGTGGTGGGGGTCTCACCGCCCTCCTACGATTTTTTCATTCAACCAGGAGATTGTATAGTGTTGCGCGTGGCGCAAAGCGGTCAATTTGACCTGGAGGTAATAATATGAGAAAAACACAGGCAGTAATGGTAGTGGCCATGATGCTGGCCGGACTGATGAGCATGGTGGAGATGGGAGACACGCTGGACCAGCCCTTCCCGGTCTACGGCTACATAACAGATGCCGATGGCACCGCCATCCCCGGCGGGGTGGAGGTGGTGGTGAGCGACCTCACCCGGGGAACCAGCATGACGGAGGTCACCCAGAGCGACGGCTACTACCAGGCCGACCTCTTCGAGCTGGAGGACTGCACGGATGGCGACACCATCGAGGTGTACTGCCAGTACGGCTCCCAGGACAACGCCAAGACCTTCGTCCTGGACATCAGCACGACCTCCAAAAGCCTGGATTTCTCCCTGGTGGGCACCCCCTCCGTATCCACCGGTTCTGCTGACGGCGTGGGCAGCGACTCCACCACCCTGCACGGGTCCCTCACCGACCTCAACGACCAGAGCTGCCAGGTGTGGTTCCAGTACGGAAAGACCACCTCCTACGGCAGCATCACTCTTCCCAAAACCACCAAATACCAAGCGGGAGACTTTTCGGCATCCCTTTCCGGGCTGGACCCGGACACCACCTATCACTATCGGGCGGTGGCCGGCAACAGCCGCCGGACGGCCTACGGACAGGACCGGACCTTCACCACCGGGGCCACCCCGCCCCAGGTGTCCACCAGAGCCGCCTCTGGCGTGGGATACAGCAGTGCCACCCTCAACGGCTACCTGAGCAAGGCCGGAGCCCAGAGCTGCCAGGTGTGGTTCGTGTACGACACGGTTTCCCACTCCAGCTGGCAGGACTACGCCCATGAAACCAGCACACTAAACAGGGACTCCAGCGGCTCCTTCTCCATCTCCATCTCCGGGCTGAGCGTGGACACCGCCTACCACTACCGGGCGGTGGCCAGCAACAGCGCCGGCACCGTAGCGGGCGATGACGTCGACTTCACCACCCGGGTAGTCCTGCCCTCGGTGTCCACCGGACAGGCAGAAAACGTGTCCAGCGACAGCGCTGTCCTTAAGGGGACGCTGTCCGACCTGGGAGGAGCCCAGCAGTGCTCTGTGTGGTTTGAGTACGGCACCACCACCGCCTACGGCCAGACCACAGAGATCCTCAACCTCTCGGAAACCGGTGGCTTCGCCCTGGCCATAGCCAGCCTGGAGCCGGGCACCGTCTACCACTACCGGGCGGTGGCCCACAACCAAAAGGGCACCGCCTACGGCACCGACGGAACCCTCACCACCGCGGCGGTCAAGGCCTCCGTGGAAACGGGCTCCGTGGAATTTGCCGTGGTCCTGTCCGCCAACGTGACCGGCCTGGGCGGCGACCATCAGTGCCAGGTGTGGTTCGAGTACGCGGCCGAGGGCAACCAGACGCCGGTGCAGACCCCGGTACAGGTCATAGACAGCGAGGGGCCGGTGACCCAGGTGGTAACGGGGCTGGAGGGCAACCGCACCTACCACTACCGGGCGGTCATCAACAACAGCCAGGGGCCAGCCTACGGTGCCAACCTGTCCTTCAAAATGCTGTCTCTGCCCGCCGCCCCGGAAATCGAGACCGGTGATGCCCGGGCGGAGACCACCTCCGCCTCTCTGAACGGCACTCTCTCCTCCCTGGGAGCGGGCAGTTCCTGCTACGTGTGGTTTGAATACTGGACGACGCACAAGCAGTCAACCGTGGTGTCCCTGATTAACGGCACCGGCCACTTCCAGCACAACGTCACCGGCCTCCGGGACGGAACCCTCTACTATTACCGGGCCATCGCGGTCAGCGACACCGGGCGTATAGCCTACGGGGACACCCGCACCTTCACCACCCAGGGCACGGACAACGGTCCGCCGTCGGTAACGCTGCTCTCTCCCGCCAATGACAGCACGGTGGACCGGTCTCTCTCCCTGCGGGCCACGGTTGCCGACCCGGACGGAGACACCCTGACCGTCACCTTTTACCTCAACGGCACCGTCCTGTACGCAGGCACCTCCCCCAACGGCACGGTGAGCGTGGCCGTCACCCTGGACTACGGAGCACACTACACCTGGCAGGTGGAGGTAGACGACGGCAGGGAGAGCGCCACCTCTCCCCTGTGGCATCTGACCACGGTTGATGAAACCGGCGTGAACTTCACCCATACCCTGCTGGTGGCCGGAGAAGCCGGATGGTTCAACGACTCCTCCCCGGGAGACATCCAGCAGTGGGAGTGGGACTTCGGAGACGGCGCCCAGGCCTTCGGCTCCTCCGTCAGCCATGTCTATCAGGATGCCGGCACCTACACCGTCACCCTGAGCGTCACCGACGGCTTCGGTAACGTCCTCCATAAAAGCACCAGCGTGACCGTGTGGAAACGGGGGGATGCCAACCTGGACGGGGCCATCAACGCCCTGGACCTGACCAAAATCCAGCGCATCGCTGACGGACTGGATGACCATCCGGACCTGCCCCATCCGGCCGATGCAGACGGCAACGGGACCATAGACGAGCAGGACGTGGACCGGGTCATCGACATAATATTGGGATGGGCATGAAAAACACGGCTCTGGCGCTCTGTGCAGCCTGCCTGCTGCTATTGGCCGGTGCGGCCCTGGGGGAGGCAGCAGAGGACACGGAGATTGCCCTGGATGCGCCCTCCGTGGTGCTGGTGGGATCCACATTTTCAGTCAGCGTGAGCATTCAGGATGTGACCGATTTTAACGCAGCAGACGTGGTGCTCACCTTCAGCGGCGGAATGATGAACGTGACGGGGGTGGAAAACGGCAGCATGGGAGGAGTCCCCGTCCCGGTGAGATGGCAGTGGGAGGAAGGGCGATGCTGCCTGGTATGCCATCTGGACTCGGGCACCGTCAGCGGCTCCGGCCATCTGGCCCGCGTCACATTCGCCTGCCTGAGCAGCGGAGCATCCACGGTGACCGTGGAGGGAAACCTGAGCGACGGGCAGGGCAACGCCATCTCCGCCTCGTGGAGGGGGGCGGAGGTGGTGGGGACCTCCACCCGGCTGGAGGTACAGGCTCCGGAGACGGTGGACGGGCCGTTCAACGCCTCTCTAGCGGTCAGCGGCGTGGACAGCTTCAGCGACATGAACTGCGAGGTGCTGTTTGATTCCTATTTTCTGAGCGTGGCCGAGGTGAGCAACGGCTCCCTGGGAGGACAGCAGACCATGGTTTCCTACGCGGTGAGCGGGGACCGTCTGACCCTGGTGGTGCGGGGGGAAGGAAGCGGTGACGGTCACCTGGCCCACATCCGGTTCCTCCCCAAAGAGCCGGGCAGGGTGTTCCTCAACATCTCCAACCTGACCATCAGCAATCAGCAGGGGGAGCCCGTGGTGGCCCTGGTGAGCAACGCCACCGTGGTGGTGGAG
>DSCA01000042.1 GCA_011049295.1 Thermoplasmatales archaeon | reverse complement strand
CTCACCGGCACCGCCTACTGGGTCACGGTGGTCCTCACCCTGGTGGGCCTGCTCACCCTGTTTGTGAGGAAGGGTCCCATGGGCTTTTTTGACCTCACCGGCTACATCGGGGACTGGCTGTCCTACGCCCGGCTGCTGGCCCTGGGATTGGCCACCGCCGGCATGGCCCTGGCCTTCAACATCGTGGCCCAGATGACCCCGGAGCTGGTTCCCGTGGTGGGCGTGGTTTTGGCCCCGGTCATCCTGATTGTCACTCACCTGGCCAACCTGCTCATCCAGTCACTGGGAGCAGGCATTCACGCCCTCCGCCTGCAGTATGTGGAGTTCTTCGGCCGCTTCTACGAGGGCGGCGGGCGGAAGTTCACCCCCTTTCAGATTCACCGTAAACATACGGAGGAAATAAAATGAAAAAAGTAGTGGTAACGGGATTGGCCCTAACGGCCCTGGTGCTGCTGGCGGGACCCGCATCGGCAGCCGGACTGGAACCCGGCGAGGCAGGCGAGACACAGTCCAACATCATGGTGGGCTGCATGATTGCCGTGGCCGTCGCCGGCATCGCCTCCGCCTTCGGTCTGGCCTTCGCCGGGAGCTCGGCGGTGGCGGTAACCGCGGAAAAACCGGAACTCTTCGGCCGGCTGCTGGTGCTGCAGGTGCTGCCCATGACCCAGTCGGTGTACGGTCTGCTGATTGCGGTGTTGCTGATGATGGGAGCCGGACTGCTGGGAGGCAGCGCCGCGGTGGACCTGAGCAACAGCGCCTTCGGTCTGGGCGGCATCGCCATCGGCCTGGTGGTGGGATTGACCGGCATATCGGCCATTGGACAGGGAATGGTGGCCTCGTCCTCCATCTCCGCCGTGGGCAGAAACCCGGAGGTGGCAGCGCGCGGTATCATCTTTACCGTGATGCCGGAGACCATCGCCATATTCGGCCTGCTGGTGGCCATCCTGCTTATGGCCGGGCTGGGTCTGCTGTAAACATGTCCCTGGAAAAACTGGTCCAGCACATCGAGCGCGACGCGGAGCAGGAAGCCAGCCGAATCATCGCCGAGGCCAAGCAGCAGGCGGACGACATCATCAGAAAGGCCAAAGAGCAGGCCAAAAAAGACGCCCAGGAGATTGCCAGCCAGGGAGAAAAAAACGCCCGCCGCACCCGGGAAAAACGCCTGGCCGCCGCCCGGCGCGCCGCCCGCGAGCAGCACATGCGGGTCAAGGAGGAGGTCATGCAGGAGTGCCTGCAGCGGGCCCGAGAGATGCTGAGCGCGGTCAAGGGAAAGGAGTACGAGAAGGCGGTTCGGGCGGCCATCGAGGAGGGACAAAAGGTCTTCTCCGACTGCGTGGTGCGGGTGAGCCGGGAGGCGGACCGGAAGATTGCCGACCGGCTGGGCGTGGAGGTGGCGGGGACGGTGGACGGCTTGGGCGGAGTCATCGTGCAGAGCGCCGACGGCAGCCGACAGATTGACCGTACCTTCGACGCCCTTATGGAGCGAAAGATGGGCGACCTGCGCATCATGATGGCCGAGCAGTTGTTTCCCGAGGAGGTCTAAGTGGACGTGTTCACCCTCCTGTGGATTGGCATGGCCGGAGCCGGGCTGGTAGCGGCAGCCAAATTCGGGCCCTCGCTGGCCTCCTTTGCCGGCTTCACCTACCCCAATGCCAAGTTCAACGCCATGGGTGCCCCCTATCTGCAGGAAAAAGAGCTGACCAGGCTGGTGAGCAGCGATTCCCTGGAGGACTTCCAGGCCAACGTGGTGAGCAGGGACTTTTCGGTGGAGGGGGAGAGCATCCGGGAGGTGCAGCGAGCCGTCGACATGTCTCTCGCCCGCATCATCGCCATGGCCCGCAAGGACTCCCCGAAAACGGTGCATGGCTTTTACGACGCGTTCCTGCAGACCCTGGACGCCCGCCTGGTCAAGGACGCCCTGCGTGCCGTACTGGAGGGAAGCCAGGCCCCGGAGCAGGAGCCGTTTTCTTCCCTGGGCCGGACCTTACGGGAGCGTCTCCGCCAGGCGGACCGGGAGGAGATGCTCAGGGTGCTCAGCGAGGTGGATATGCTGGAGGTCAAACAGCTGATAGAAACTGAGGCGCCCGTCATGGCCGTGGAATACGCGGTGGACCGCTACCTGGTGCAGGCTCTGGGCCGGGCGGAGGTCCCCCGCTCCTGCCTGCGCACACGGGACGTGTTTGCCAAGCGTCTCATCGACGTGATGAATCTCAAGGCCATCCTGCGGGCCACCTACTACGACCTGGGGGATGTCCAGCAGATGCTGTTCGGCGAGGGACGGGAAATCCCCGGCTGGCAGGTGGACCACATGCTGAAGATTGATTCCATTCCCGAGGTCATCTCCCTGCTGGAGGGGACCTCCTACGGTGCCCCCCTGCGGGACGTGCTGCCCCAGTACGAGCGACAGGGACTGTGGGTCCTGGAGTTGGCCATTGACCGGCAGTTTGTACGGCACGCGGCGGCCATGGGGCTGGACGACACCACCGGGCTGGGGCCGGGCATCCGGTTTCTGGTGGAAAAACAGTACGAGGCCCGCAACCTCAAGGCCATTGCCAAGGGCGTGGGGGAGGGCCTGGACGCAGAAAAGATATGGAATGTGGTGGTGACCACATGAAAATGGCGGTGATTGGCGACGAGGACACGGTGGCCCTGTTCACCTTTGCCGGGGTGGGCCGGGGAGTGGTGGCCGGAGGGGAGGTGGCAGCGCAACTGGACGAGCTGGTGGAGGACCCGGACATCGGGGTCATCATTATCACCGAGCGTATAGCAGATACCCTGCTGGATAAGATAACCAAGATAAAATTGCAACGCGAACTGCCCATCATCGTGGAGATACCGGACAAGAGGGGCCGGGAGGAGGAGCGGGAGGATTCCCTGGACGCCCTCATCCGACGGGCAGTGGGAGTTGAGATTTAACAGGAGTGAAAGTATGCCAAAAAAGAAGGAAGGACAGATATTCAACGTGGCCGGACCCGTGGTCAAGGCCACAAACATGAAAGGGGCCAAGATGTACGACCTGGTGAGGGTGGGCGAGGAGGGTCTGGTGGGAGAAATCATCGAGCTGAAGGAGGACACGGCCACCATCCAGGTATACGAGGACACCACCGGCCTGCAGCCCGGGGACCGGGTTGTCAACACGGGTATGCCCCTGGCCGTGGAGCTGGCCCCTGGCCTCATCACCTCCATCTACGACGGCATTCAGCGCCCCCTGCCGGACATCATGGAGCAGTCAGGCGATTTCATCGCCCGGGGGGTGGAGGCCCCGGCCGTGGACCGGAAAAAGAAGTGGAAGTTCACCCCCGCGGTCACAGAGAACGATACGGTGCGCGGAGGCGACATCCTGGGCACCGTGGAGGAGACGCCGGTGGTGGAGCATCGGGTCATGGTGCCCCCCGACGTGAAAGAGGCGGTGGTCAGAGAGGTCAGACAGGGAGATTTCACCGTGGAGGAGACCATTGCCGTGCTGGAGGTGGACGGCCATAAGCGGGAGGTAGCCATGCTGCAGCGGTGGCCGGTCCGGGTGGGCCGGCCCCTAAAGGAAAAACTGCCCCCCACCGTTCCCCTGATCAACGGCCAGCGGGTCTTCGACACCTTCTTCCCCATGGCCAAGGGAGGGACGGCAGCCATTCCCGGCGGTTTCGGAACCGGCAAGACCGTCTCCCAGCACCAGCTGGCCCGGTGGAGCGACGCGGACATCATTATCTACATCGGCTGCGGAGAGCGGGGCAACGAGATGACCGAGGTGCTGCGCGACTTCCCCGAGCTCAAGGACCCCCGCACCGGCCAGCCCCTGATGAACAGAACCATCCTGATTGCCAACACCTCCAACATGCCGGTGGCCGCCCGGGAAGCCAGCGTGTACACCGGCATCACTCTGGCCGAGTACTACCGGGATATGGGCTACGACGTGGCCCTGATGGCCGACTCCACCAGCCGCTGGGCGGAGGCCCTGAGGGAAATCTCCGGAAGACTGGAGGAGATGCCCGGTGAAGAGGGCTATCCAGCATACCTGGCCTCCCGCCTGGCCGGCTTCTACGAGCGGGCGGGACGGGCCAAAATCATCTGCTCCAACCACCGGGAGGGCTCGGTGTCCATCATCGGCGCCGTGTCTCCCCCCGGAGGTGACTTCTCGGAGCCCGTAACCCAGAACACGCTTCGCATCGTCAAGGTTTTCTGGGCCCTGGACTCGGACCTGGCCGACCGGCGCCATTTTCCCTCCATCAACTGGCTGCGCTCCTATTCCCTGTACCTGGACCGGGTGAAGAGGTGGTGGCACGACGAGGTGGGCGAGGACTGGCTGGAGCTGCGCAACCGGGCCATGGCCCTGCTGCAGAGGGAGGACGAGCTGCAGGAAATCATCCGCCTGGTGGGGCCCGACGCCCTGCCCCCCTCGGACAAGGCGGTGATGGAGGGGGCCCGGATTATCCGGGAGGACTTTTTGCAGCAGAACGCCTACCACGAGATTGATACCTTCTGTCCGGCGCCCAAGCAGTACCACATGCTGCGCATCATGCTCAGGTACTACGACCTGATTTCCGGCCTGGCCTCTCCCACCTTTGATTTCGAGAAGGTAAAGGGTCTGCAGTGCCGGGTGACCATCGGCCGCCTGGCCACCGTGCCCAACGAGGAATGGGAGAAGCGCTTCAAGGAAATAGAGAAGCAGATGGAAGAGGAAATAAAAACCCTGGAGGGAGCATAATGGAAGGTATTGTGTATACCACGGTCAGCGAGGTATCCGGCCCCCTGATGATTGTGGACGGCATCGAGGGAGTGGGGTACGGCGAAGTGGTGAAGATTACCACCTCGGAGGGAGAAAAGCGGCTGGGGCAGGTACTGGAGGTGGGCAGGGGCCGGGCGGTGGTGCAGGTGTTCGAGGGAACCCGGGGGCTGGACACCAAGGGCACGCAGGTGCAGTTCACCGGCAAACCCATGCAGCTGGGGGTCACCGCCGACCTGCTGGGTCGCATCTTTGACGGGGTGGGCAATCCCCTCGACGGCTCCCCGGCCCCCATTCCGGAGGACATGCGGGATGTCAACGGCCAGCCCATCAATCCCTCGGCCCGGGAGTATCCCCGGGACCCCATACAGACGGGCATTTCCACCATCGACGGCATGAACACCCTGGTGCGGGGGCAGAAGCTGCCCATTTTCTCCGGCTCCGGCCTCCCCCACAACACCATCGCTGCCCAGATTGCCCGGCAGGCCAAGGTGAGAGGCCAGGAAAACTTTGCCGTGGTGTTCTGCGCCATGGGCATCACCGCCGAGGAGGCGGATTTTTTCATGCAGGACTTCGAGGAAACGGGGGCCATCGAGCGCAGCGTTTTGTTTCTCAACCTGGCGGACGACCCGGCCATAGAGCGGCTGATTGCCCCCAAGATGGCCCTCACCGCCGCCGAGTACATGGCCTACGACCGGGGCATGCACGTGCTGGTCATCCTCACCGACATGACCAACTACGCGGAGGCCCTGCGGGAGATTGCGGCCGCCCGGGAGGAGGTACCGGGGCGGCGGGGCTATCCGGGATACATGTACACCGACCTGGCCCAGATTTACGAGCGGGCGGGGCGGATTATGGGCAGGGAGGGCTCCATAACCCAGATACCCATTTTGACCATGCCCGACGACGACATCACCCATCCCATTCCCGACCTCACGGGATACATCACCGAGGGGCAGATTGTGCTGTCCCGGGAGCTGCAGAACAAGGGCATCTATCCCCCCATTGCCGTGCTGCCGGCCCTGTCCCGGCTGATGGCAGAGGGTATCGGCGAGGGGCGCACCCGGGCCGACCATCACCAGCTGTCCAACCAGCTGTACTCAGCCTATGCGGAGGGCATGGACCTGCGTGACCTGGTGGCCGTGGTGGGGGAGGAGGCCCTCACCGAGCGGGACCGGCAGTACCTGGCCTTTGCCGACGCCTTCGAGGACCGGTTTGTGCGGCAGGGAAACGAGGAGGACCGCTCCTTTGAGGAGACCCTCACCCTGGGCTGGGAGCTGCTGTCCACGCTGCCTAAAGAGGAGCTGAAGAAAATAGACGAGAAGTACATAGAGACGTACTATCCGAAGTGATGTCATGGCCAAGGAGATAATGGAAGGGGTCAAGCCCACCCGCATGCACCTGCTGGAAATCCGGAAGCGGAAGAGGCTGGCCTCCAAGGGGCACGAGATGCTCTCCCAGAAGAGGGATGCCCTTATCTCCAACTTTTTCGACATCATACGGGACCGCAGGGAGCAGCGCGCCCAGATGGAGGACAAGCTGGAGGAGGCCTTTGCCGCACTCGTCATGGCCGAGATGCTGATGGGCGAGGAGCAGGTGCGCTCTCTGGCCCGGCGGCAGCAAAAGGAGCGGGAGATGTCCATCCGGAGGAAGCATGTCATGGGGGTGCCCATCGTCCAGTTCCAGGCGGGGGAGGCGGAAACGGTGAACTACGGGGTGCTGGACGTTCCGGCGGCCGCCCAGGAGGCGGTGCGGCGGGCACAGGAGGCTCTGGAGCACGTCATCAGGGTGGCCGGCATTGAGGGCAGTATCCAGAAGCTGGGGAAGGAAATCGAGAAGACCAAGCGCCGGGTGAACGCCCTGGAGCACATCTTGATTCCCAAGATGGAGGGGACCATCGAATACATCGAGCGCCAGCTGGAGGAGCGGGAGCGGGAGGATTTCTTCCGCCGCAAGCGGATGAAGACGCTCATGGAGCAGCATGAGTAGCCTGGAGGACGACCCCGTTCTGGGCCCCTTTTTTGACACTCCGGAGAAGAAGGCCCGGTGGACGCGGCGCCTCATGCTGGCTTACATATTATGGATAATTTTTGTTATTTTAGGTTTTATCTTTTTTGTGCTTTTTTACGTGCTGTGACAGAGGCGCTCTCCCTGAAAAATATCGAAGGGTTTAAATTCTGGTAAGATATACTAGATAAGAGGCGATATAAATGGCGTTTATGTACGAAAGTAAGGGAAAGAAATACACGCTTTATACGAGAGACGTGAAACTGAAGGGAGGCAAGACCCAGACCATCTACTTCTTCAGTGCACGTAAGCCCAAGAGCGGACGACCCACGGACAAGCCGGATGGCTATACCGTAAAGGTCAACAAGCGCACCGGCCTGCCGTTCCTGAAGAAAAAGTAGTTCGGCGACCGCCTCTCTCCCCCCTTCTTATTTTTATTATATTTTACTCTATATAGAGGGTTGTAGGGTTACTGGTTCGTACGGGAGACACTCTCCAGCTGGCTCATGATGTTCCAGATGGCGGTCCGCCCGTGAATGGGAACGTTGGGGTCGTTGACCAGGTCGTCCAGCACGGTGATGGCGGAGGCCACTCTCACGTCCACGCTCTCTCCGTCCCGGCGAAGTATCTCCCGGGCTTCCTTGGCCCCGCGCCGAATGTTCCTCGGCACCGATGCATCCTCGTGCAACTCCTGTAGTTGCATGCAGATTTGCTCCAACTGTTTCGATTTCATGTTCTCACCCAAAACGGAGCATGTAACACCATCCCACATAAAAATCTTATGCGCCCCGGAAGCAAGAGGAAAAAAGGGGAAAAGGGGCTCAGGGGTAGCCGCCGATTTTCAGCGAGGGGTCCCCTAGCAGAATCCATTCCTGGGCGGTCTTGGCGTCGATGGCCGTGGGGCTCTCCACGTAGGCATCCCAGTCAATGGGATACTCGTCCAGGTAGTCGCTGATCACGTTGCTCCAGATGTCGCCCAGCACATCTGTTCCATTCATGCCGTACTCCCAGAAAAAGTGGGTGTCCAGCCACTCGCTGGCCTCGCCGGTGAAGTCCTTGTCCTCCTTGGTGTAACCCAGGGCGGAGTACCCCAGGGTGGCGATGGCCCCGCCGTCAATCTTGCGGGTCAGCCACCAGCTCCAGCACTCGGGTCCTGTTTCCCCCTTCCACAGGTACTGGTACCAGTGGGCATAGCCCTTCCATATCTTGAGGGCGTTGAGCACCGAGATGTTGAACTGGCTGTTGTGGCATCCCCCCACCACGCACACCGGGAGCATGTCCCCGTTCTCCAGCAGGCGCATCTGCCAGATGTTCAGCCCGTCAATCCAGGTCTCGTGGTCGCTGGGGGGATGGGTGGCCCAGCTCATGGGGCTGCCGTGGCCGTCAAAAAACAGGAAGCCGCAGCCGTCGCTGATGGCGCTGATGACGTCGTCCGGCCCGGTGAACGTACCGTCGGAGGTCCACAGGGTGACATAGTCGAAGCCGGGCATCCAGTCCATGGCCCGCTGGGTTCCCTCCTCCCCCTCGTAGCCCTCCCATTGGGGATTAAGGTCTGAGGGATAGGTGTCGCCAGCGATACACACCATGGTGTTGAACCAGTCCTGGCCGTAGGTGCCGTTCTCGTAGACGATGGTCTTCTCCACCATGATGTCCACCTCAAAGGCCGCCCGGCAGGCCCACCGCCCCACCGCCACCTCCGGATACAGGTCAAGGGGGCTGTCTAGGGCCCCCTCCGATGTCCACTCGGCAAAGACCCCGTTGCCGTTGACGTCCCAGGAGGAGAAGTGGCCATTGCCGTCGTAGAGGTCGGCAAAGTACAGGTCGCTCAAAAACCGGGTCTCCCAGTCGCTGCTTACCCCGCAGTAGGAGTATCGCACCGGGCACCACCATCTCTCCTCAAAAAGGCCGCCGTGGCGCCCCCCCACCAGAAGAACATAGGAAATGCCCCACTCGTCGTAGGCGTTTTTGATGAAATACTTCACCTGCTCCGCCTCATCCCGCCCCTCCACGGGGAAATAGGTGCCCTTGTAGACGTCCATCAGGGTCACCAGGACGGTTTCCACCCCCACGGCATTTTTGTGGCCCACCAGGGGCCGCAGGTTCTGGCTGAACTCATCGGGGGCAATGACCACCAGGTCGTATCCCAGAGACTGTTGCGCCGGCACTCCCCCGCTGGCTACCGTCGATGTCCCCGGAACCGAAGACAGGGTCAGCCCGGACAGGGGTGCGGCTCCCACCATCCCCGCCACCGCCACCATCATGAGAAACAACAATTTTTTGCGCATGCTCTCCATATACGAAGCAGATATAAAAATGTATTTTAGTTACTATATTATCATCCATAAATTACTAATACTTCTTAATATATATATTATTGACGGAAATGCTTAAGTATGGGGAAGTCAGAAAGTGGCTGAATGGGAGGGGCAAGGGCACTCGAATGATGTATCTGATGGCTCTGAGGTTCTACTGCCAATTTACTGGGCTGAATCCCACTCAGCTTATTGATGAGGCTGAAGCTGACCGGGCTAAGGATCGGCGTCATCGGTTCTGTCGGGTTGACGGGTGATATTGGCCGTCTGTCGGATGCGGGTGGCCCGGGACATTATTCAGGCTTTGGAAAATCTGTTAGAGAAAAGACGGACCTCTATGCAGTCGACTGACACTCTGCTTAGTACTGATATCTAGACAGTGCTCGTTGATTTCAGGGTAGGGAAGATGTAGCGTTTCGCCTGCTATTCTTTGTACCATTTTGTTATTGTAGGCTGCTGTGGTTAATTGTTGTAATGTTTATTCAAAATGTATAGCGAAGGTATCGCTATGATGATACCGATTGCGAGAGATGGGAGTAGCAATGAGTCGTCTAAATGTTTATCTAGAAGAAGCCATATTGTTCGGAATATGAGTATGGATGCAAAAATTAACATCATTTCCCAAAAAACGTGGTAGCGCTCTTTCATTATATTGGGAATGTAATAGGCTCATTAAAGCATTTTCTTTTACATTGCGGGGGGGTACGATCAGTTTCTTCGTAGTGGCGGTGATTCTTTTTCTAGATTGTTTGTTGACAGTTCTCCTCGCTGGTCATCTCGGCCATCGGCGTGGGGGGATTAGGCTCCTGATGACCTTCGTGCAGTACGGTGGTTGCCTTTCACGGCATCGAAAAATGTCTTATTTGGAGGACGGAGTTTTTTTGATTTCCTGCAGGGTTCGGTCCAGATTAATAACGTCGCCCACTGTTTTGATGTAGTCTGTGGGCAGGTTGATGGTGATACTTCCCAGAAAGGGTTTTTTGTGGCCCATTTTGGTCACTGCGTCATCTGCCAGTTCGATGTGCAGATGGGTGAGACTCCATTTCTTGGTGTCGACATCGGCACCTTCCACCTCTCCCACCAAGGCTGCATCTGACGAAAAAACCTTCATTCCTTCCAGCTTGCTGAACTTCATAACTACATCTCCTTGCTATTAAAATGGTGTAGTGTTAAAAAGCCTTTCTCTCGCTTATGATAGAAGACAGTAATCCATGCGGTAAACTGGTCAAAGCTTTGTTCATGGCACCTGCTTCAGACCATACTGCCACTTGTTATCCCGCTCAACCTTACCCAGAGACCTCACATGTTTTAGAGAGTCATAGACAACCCCATCTGTTTTACGTAACGTGCGTATCATGGTAGGTGCCGTAGCCCTGCCATAGATGCTTTAGGAAAGGTCATGGAGCACCAGGATGGGATTATTAGAATTTATAGCATTTATACCCTTTATACGCTTATGCGGGATGGCATAACCGATAGTGCGAGTGCTTTAAACCCGGTAAACTCACTACATTCGTCTAATTCCCCAAAATCATTTAATTCAATAAATCCTATAAATCCATTAAATCCTATAAATTCATCTAATGCTATTCCTGTGTCAAAAAGGGTAAAAGGGGTTTTTGCTTAATTTAAGTCAGGTAGGAAGTAATCAATATAAATTTAAATATTCAAATGCCCTTTTTGCCTTTGTTGCCCTTGTTGATGCTGGCCTAGGTGGTGGATAAACGAGTATGCTAGTAGGTCAATCCGATAACGAGGCGTTAACACGTGGTCAGCCACGCTCACCACGTTTGCCGTCCGCTCTACTCATTTATACCTTCGAGTAGTGAACACGCCGCAGACTCACGCTCCGGCACGTTGAACAGGCGGGCTGGTAGCGAGGTGTTCAGGCTCAAAAAAGGTATTATGGTTTTTCGTTATGTTTTTGTAGTACGCCGGGATATATAGGGGGGCAGAAAAAGCATTTTGCATTCCCGTACCTCCTATATGGTTTGCATTTTCACCCCTGCCCCCCATCCATTCCATTTGTTTTACGCCGATAGGCACCGTTCATTAATTTATTGACTGAACATCTAGTTTTGTACGTACCTCTTGGCCTTTTCGTTGGATACTATTACCCGATTATCGCATAGTTGCTGCATATCCCAAAGCATATGGGAAATGATAGAGAGTTTTGAATAACCCCTAATAGCAACCTATATCTATTCGTTTTCTATTCCTGTTGTATAGGAGGAGAATAGGGATGAGTTTTGATGAGTTTGTTCTGAGGAAGCAGTATGGACGGGT
>DSCA01000178.1 GCA_011049295.1 Thermoplasmatales archaeon | reverse complement strand
GGCCCAGAAGGTGGAGATTCAGCGGGGCCCCAATATCCGTCCCCTGCCCGACTTCCCGCCCCTGGACGAAACCCTGGAGGGCGAGGTGCTGCTCAAGGTGGGCGACAACATTACCACCGACCACATCATGCCCGCCGGGGCCAAGATTCTCCCCCTGCGCAGCAACATCCCCGAGATTTCCAAGCACGTGTTTTCCGGAGTGGACACCGAGTTCTACCAGCGGGCCATCGAGAAAAAGGGCGGCTTCATCATCGGGGGAGAAAACTACGGCCAGGGCTCCAGCCGGGAGCACGCGGCCATCGCCCCCAAGTATCTGGGCGTCAAGGCGGTTATCGTCAAGTCATTTGCCCGCATCCACCGCACCAACCTGATAAACTTCGGAATCGTTCCCCTGATGTTTGCCCAGCCCTCCGACTACGACCACATACAGCAGGGAGACCAGCTGGAACTGTATGTGGACCGGTTCGAGGAGGACATCGTGCTCAAAAACCATACCCGGGGCCGGGACTACAAGCTGAAACACGACCTGGGCCCGGACGAGAAAGAAGTGATGCTCAACGGCGGTCTGCTGCCCACCATCAACAAGAGGCGCAGCGGAGCATGAGTATTCCACGGGTGGTCTGAGTGACAAAGCTCCAGAAAGAGGTGACTACGGGAACCGACAGCAAGGAGGACTTGCTGCTCACCCTCAAGCCGGCTTCCAAAGGAAGCGGCATCTCCGTCTCCATATCCGGCAAGGGCGCCGTGCAGTTCAGCGAGGAAATAGAGGCCACGGTGCGCCAGGTGCTGGAGGAGATGGGTGTCACCGACGCCAGCGTGGAAATAGTGGACTACTGGGCCTTTGACTTCACCATCCGGGCCCGTACCAAGGCGGCGGTGCTCCATGCCACCGGCCGGGACGAGGTGGTGACCTAGCATGGTCTACACCCTGCGACGCAGCCGGATTTATGTGCCGGGCAACAATCCCCGCATGCTGTCCACCTGCGACCTGTTCGGTGCCGACGCGGTCACCCTGGACATCGAGGACGCGGTGGCCCCGGAGCAGAAGCTGTCGGCCCGGTGGCTGATAGCGGAGGCCCTGCGCGACCAGCCCTTTGGCAACTCCGAGGTCACGGTGCGCATCAACGCCCTGTCCACCCCCTGGGGCCACCGGGACCTGGAGGCGGTGATTCCCACCGGCCGGGTGGAGGTCATCTATCTCCCCAAGGCGGAGAGCGCCCGGGACGTGCAGGAGCTTGACCGGGTGCTGACCGATCTGGAGGAGGAGCACGGACTGGAGAGCGGGCAGACCAAGATTATTCCCCTGGTGGAGAGCGCCCGGGGCATCCTGTTTGCCCACGACATAGCCACCGCCAGCCACCGCATCGTGGCCTTATCCTTCGGCGGCGAGGACTACACCCGGGACGTGGGAGGCGAGAAGACGGATACCGAGGAGGAGTTGGCCTGGCCCCGCTCGGCTCTGGTGGCGGCGGCCAAGGCGGCAGGGGTACAGGCTCTGGACACCGTGTATTCCAACGTGGACGACCTGGACGGCCTGTACCGGCAGGCGGTGAAGATGCGCCAGCTGGGCTTTGACGGCAAGGCGGCCGTTCATCCCAACCAGGTGGAGGTCATCCACCGCGCCTTCAGCCCCTCCCCGGAAGAAATCGACTACGCCCTGCAGGTCATGCAGGCCATCGAGGAGGCGGAGGCCGGCGGCAGCGGGGTCATCGCTCTGGGCCGCAAGATGATTGATAAGCCCGTAGTGGCGAGAGCGGAGCGTACCCTGATGATTGCCGCCCTCAGCGGCCTCATCGCCCGAGACAAGCTGCCGGAGCGCATCCGGGAGGTGCTGTAACATGGTCAAAAACGCGGTGGGGCGGGACATTCCCGTCCAGGTTAAGGGCATGAAGCTGACCCCGTTCCAGGGAGCCTTTGCCCACCGCCCCACGGGAAGGAAGGCTGCTCCCTCGCTGGGCTATGTGGCCTCGCCGGACAACAGAAACAAGGTGGTCAAGGGCATCGAGGCCGCCATGAAGGCCGTGGGGCTGCAGGACGGCATGACCATCTCCTTCCATCATCACTTCAGGGATGGAGACCGCCTGATGAACCAGGTGCTGGAGGCGGCCATGCGCATGGGCATTAAAAATCTCACCCTGGCGCCTTCGTCCACCTTTCCCTGTCAGGAGGAGACGCTGCTCAAGGCCATTGGCACCGGCACCGTCACCTACATCGAGGGCGGCTCCTACCGGGGAGAGATTGGCAAGGCGGTATCCAACAAAATATTCGACCGGCCGGTCCGGGTGCGCAGCCACGGGGGACGGGTGCGGTCCATAGAGGCCGGGGCCATCACAATCGATGTGGCCTTCGTGGGTGCCCCCTCGGCGGACCATGCCGGAAACTGCAACGGCATGTACGGTCCCAGTGCCTGCGGCTGCATCCAGTACAGCGTGCCCGACTCCCGGTTTGCGGAGAAGGTGGTGGTGGCCACCGACAACCTGGTGGACTATCCCTGCCAGCCCATCGAAATCAGCGAGCAGTACGTGGACGTGGTGGCCATTATGGACTCCATCGGGGACCCGGCCCGGATTGTCAGCGGAACCCTGAGCATCACCCGCTCTCCCACCCGCCTCAAGATTGCCCGGGACGCGGTCAAACTGGCCCACGTCACCGGCCACATCTACGACGGCTCCTCCTTCCAGGCGGGAGCCGGAGGAATCTCTCTGGCCTTCACCAAGTTTCTGGGCGAGCTCCTGGAGAGGGAGGGCTACGTGGCCTCCTGGTCCATGGGGGGGACCACCCAGTACATCGTGGACATCCTGCACCGGGGGCGGCTGAAGAAACTGCTCACCGGCCAGGCCTTCGACCTGGCTGCCGTGGAATCCCTGCGCAACGACCGGGAGCACTACGTGGCGGGGGTGGACCACTACGCCAACGTGCACGGCAAGGGCTGCCTGGTCAACAATCTGGACGTGGTGGTCCTGGGGGCCACTGAAATAGATGTCAACTTCAACGTAAACACGGTGACCTTCTCCAACAACGTGCTGGCCCAGCCCATTGGCGGCCACCAGGACACGGCGGCCGGGGCCCGGTTCACCATCATCACCGCTTCCATGATGCGGGGACGCCTGCCGGTGGTCATCGACGAGGTGACCACGGTGACCACGCCGGGGGAGACGGTGGACGCCCTGGTGACCGGCTACGGGATTGCCATCAACCCCCGGCGGGACGACCTGCTGGACATGGTCAAGGACAGCGGCCTGAACATCGTGGACATCGAGGACCTGAAAAACCTGGCCTACAAGAAGGCGGGCATCAGAGAGCAGAAGAAGCCCCGGTGGGGCGACGACATCGTGGCCCTGATTGAATACCGCGACGGCACCATCATCGACGTGCTGCACGAGGTGGTGTAACGCGGATGAGACTCACCAAAAAAGGTGATAAAATATGGCACAAAGAGGAATAAGGGAATATGACGCGAAGAGGCTCATGGCACAGGCGCTGCCGGAGTTCTCGGGGGGAAAATTTACCTACCAGGCGGACGTGGTCCTCATCGGGCCCCAGACCGACCTGGACAACGTCCCGGAGGAGCATCCCTGGGTAAAAAAGGCCAAACTGGTGGCCAAGCCGGACCAGTTGTTCGGCAAGCGGGGAAAGAACAACCTGCTGTACGTGAACAAATCCTGGGGGGAGGTCAAAAAGTGGATTCAGGAGCGTATGAACAAAAAGGTGACCATCACCCAGACCACCGGCCAGACCACCGGCGTGCTCACCCATTTCCTGGTAGAGCGCTTCGTTCCCCACGACAGGGAGTACTACGTGGCCCTCACCACCCACCGTGACCACGACACCATCCATTTTTCCACCCAGGGCGGCGTGGACATCGAGGAGGTGTGGGATACGGTGGTGACCCTGGGCATCCCCATGCTGTCCTCCATCGAGGAGATGGACGTGGAGGGCTTTTTGCCGGACGAACTGGGAGCGGAGAAGACCACGGTGGCGGAGTTCATCACTGCCCTGTACAAACTCTTCGTGGATTACCATTTCACCTACCTGGAGCTCAATCCCTTCACCCTTCAGAAGGGCAGCGTGGTGCCCCTGGACGCCGTGGCCAAGCTGGACGACTATGCCTCCTACCAGTGCGCCGAGAAGTGGGGCAAAATAAAGTTCCCCCAGTCCTTCGGCATGCCCCAGCCCACCGGGGAGGAGGACTACGTGGCGGAGCTGGACGAGCGCACCGGCGCTTCCCTCAAGCTCACCCTGCTGAACCTCCAGGGCCGGGTGTGGAACCTGGTGGCCGGCGGGGGGGCCAGCGTCATCTATGCGGACACCGTGGTGGACCTGGGTTTTGCGGAGGAATTGGCCATGTACGGGGAATACAGCGGCGACCCCTCCACGGAGCTCACCTACGAGTACACCAAGACCATCCTCAAGCTGATGACCAAGCAAAAAGACCCCCAGGGCCGGCCCAAATACCTGCTGATTGGCGGGGGTATTGCCAACTTCACCGACGTGGCCAAGACCTTCACCGGCATCATCCAGGCCATCGAGGAATACGCCGACCATCTCAAGAAGACCAACGTCAAAATCTACGTGCGGAGGGGCGGCCCCAACTACAAGGAGGGGCTGGCCAAGATGCGCAAGATGGGCGAGCGGCTGGGCCTGCCGGTGGAGGTCTACGGACCGGAGACCCACATGACCAAAATCGTATCCATGGCCCTGGAGGAACAGTAGGAGGTGACAAAAATGGAAGAATATGAATTGTTTGACCGAAACACCAAGGCATTTATCCACGGCACGCAGGAGCGAGCCGCCCAGCGCATGCTGGACTTTGATTACCTGTGCCAGCGGGACGAGCCCAGCGTGGCCGGCTTTATCACCCCCACGGGCGGCGGCTACTACAAGCTTTTCTGGGGAACCAAGGAGATACGCCTCCCCCGGTACACCTCCATTGACCAGGCGGTGAAGGCCCATCCGGAGGCGGACGTCATGGTGAACTTCGCCTCGGAGCGGTCCAGTGCGGAGAGCACCATGGAGGCCCTGGAGACGGATACCATCCGCACGGTGATTATGATTGCCGAGGGGGTCCCGGAGCGGGACACCCGCAGGATTGCCGCCCTGGCCCAGAAAAAGAAAAAATGGGTCATCGGCCCGGCCACCGTGGGGGGCATCAAACCCGGCTCCTTCAAGATTGGCAACGCGGCGGGCACCATGGAAAACATCAAGGACACCCGGCTGTACCGCCCGGGCTCCGTGGGCTTCGTTTCCGTATCCGGCGGCCTGTCCAACGAGGGGTACAACATCTGCCATCGCAACTCCGACGGCATCTATGAGGGCTACGCGGTGGGCGGCGACGTCTATCCGGCTACCACCCTGCTGGACCACCTGCTGCGCTACGAGCAGAACCCCCGCATCAAGATGATGGTGTGCCTGGGAGAGGTGGGCGGAACCGACGAGCTGGAGATAGCCGAGGCCATCAGGTCCGGCCGAATCACCAAGCCCCTGGTGGCCTGGGTGACCGGGACCTGTGCCAAGATGCTCCCCGGCCAGGTGCAGTTCGGCCACGCCGGGGCCAAGGCGGATGCGGCGGAGACCTCCGCGGAAGCCAAAAACCGGGCCCTGCGGGAGGCGGGGGCCATCGTCCCCCAATCCTTTGACGACTTCGGAGAAAAGATACGGGAGACCTACGAGCAGCTGAAGGCAGAGGGAGCCATCGAGCCGCTGGAGGAGCCCAGCGTGCCCCACATCCCCATGGACTACCGGCAGGCGGTGGCCGAGGGGCTGGTGCGGCGCCCCACCAACTTCATCAGCACCATCTGCGACGAGACAGGCGAGATTCACAACTACTGCGGGGTGCCCATCGACGAGGTCATCGAGAAGGGCTACGGTATCGGCGGAGTCATCGGCCTGCTGTGGTTCAAGAAGGACCTGCCGCCCTACGTGAGGGAGTTCATCGAGATGGTGCTGCAAATCGTGGCCGACCACGGACCGGCGGTGTCCGGGGCCCACAACACCATCGTCACCGCACGGGCGGGCAAGGGCCTGATCGAGTCCATCATCAGCGGCATTGTGACCATCGGTCCCCGGTTCGGCGGAGCGGTGAACGGGGCCGCTAAGCACTTCACCTGGGGCCTGGAGAACAACCTGTTGCCCCGGGAGTTCGTGGACGCCATGAAGGCCAAAAACGAGCGCATCCAGGGCATCGGCCACCGCATCCACAGCGTGGAAAACCCGGACGAGCGGGTGCAGATAATGATAAACTTTGCCCGCAAGCACTTCCCCCGCACCCCGCTGCTGGACTACGCCCTGGCGGTGCAGGACGTGACCACCATGAAGAAGAACACCCTGATTCTCAACGTGGACGGCTGCATCGGCGTGCTGTGCGTGGACATGCTCAAGAACCTCGGCTACAGCGACCAGGAAATCAAGGAGATGATAGACATGGGCTTCTTCAACGCCCTGTTCATCCTGGGGCGGACCATCGGGTTCATGGGCCACTACTTCGACCAGAAGAGGCTGAAGACAGGCCTGTACCGGCATCCCTGGGACGACATCCTGTATGACGTTCCCGACCGTCCGGAAAAGGTGGAATAAAAAATGAGCAAAAAGGTGAAATAAAATGTGGGAAAAAGAAATAGAAAAGGCGAAGGAGCACTTCGGTACCCTGTGCCGGGAGCAACTGGAGCGCATCGAACGCATGAAGCAGCAGGAGGACTGGATAGACTACGGCACCCTGAAGCCCCTGATAATCGGTGTGGTGGGCGGTGACGGCATCGGCCCCTACATCTGTCAGGAGGCCCGGCGCATCCTGGAGTTCCTGCTGGAAGACGAGGTGGAAAAGGGCAAAATCAAGTTCCGGGACATCGAGGGGCTGACCATCGAGAACCGGGCCCAGGTGAACAAGGCCATTCCCGACGACGTGCTGGCGGAAATCAAGAAATGCCACGTGCTGCTCAAGGGCCCCACCACCACCCCCAAGAAGGGAGATCCCTGGCCCAACATCGAGTCGGCCAACGTGGCCATGCGCCGCGCCCTGGACCTGTTTGCCAACGTGCGACCGGTGAAGGTCCCCGCCGAGGACATCGACTGGATATTCTTCCGTGAAAACACGGAGGGGGCCTACGTGCTGGGACGCAAGGGGGTCAACGTCACCGACGACTTGGCCATGGACTTCAAGGTGATCACCACCCAGGGGGCGGAGCGCATCATCCGCCTGGCCTTCGACTACGCCAAGAAAAACAACATCAACAAGGTGACGGTGGTCACCAAGGCCAACGTGGTGAAGACCACCGACGGCAAGTTCCTGAGCATGGCCGGGCAGGTGGCCGAGGACTACCCGGAGGTGGAATGGGATGACTGGTTCATCGACATCATGGCCGCCAAGCTCATCGACCCCGCCCGGCGCAGCCAGTTCCGCGTGGTGGTGCTCCCCAACCTGTACGGCGACATCATCACCGACGAGGCAGCCCAGATTCAGGGGGGCGTGGGAACGGCGGGCAGCGCCAACATCGGCAAGCGCTACGCCATGTTCGAGGCCATCCACGGCTCTGCGCCCCGCATGGTTGAGGAGGGGCGGGCCCAGTATGCGGATCCCACCAGCATCATCAAGGCGGCGGCCATGCTGCTGCGCCACATCGGCTATCCCCAGAAGGCCGCCCAGCTGGACATGGCCCTGGACATCTGCAGCCTACACGAGAAGAAAAAGGTGTGCACCGGCCGTTCCGACGGGGCCACCGGCGCGGAGTTCGCCGACTACGTGATGAAGACCATCCAGGACCCCCATCTGGAAGAGAGATGGAAGAAGAGCCAGTAGCCTCTCTTCCCCTTTCTCTCTTCTTTATTTAAACCGACAGCCTTTAATAAGGGGCCGTAATAAGCAAACTCCCTAAACCAGGTGACATCATGGTACAGTTACATGAACAGGTACTCAGGGATGCCCATCAGTCGCTGATTGCCACCCGCATGCGGACGGAGGACATGCTTCCCATCTGTCCGGACATGGACCAGGTGGGCTATTTTTCCATGGAGGTCTGGGGCGGTGCCACCTTCGACGTGTGCATCCGTTACCTCAACGAGGACCCCTGGGAGCGACTGAGAAAGCTCAAGGAGGCGCTGCCCAACACCCCCCTCCAGATGCTGGAGCGGGCCATGAACATCGTGGCCTACCGCAATTTTCCCGACGACATCGTGCAGAAGTTCATTCACTATGCCCACCGGGACGGGGTGGAGTACTTCCGCATTTTCGATGCCCTCAACGACATGCGCAACCTGGAGAGGCCCATCCAGTATGTCAAGGAGGAGGGGGCGCATGCCCAGGGGAGCCTCAGCTATACCATCAGCCCGGTGCATACGGTGGAGCGGTACATCGACGACCTGCTCACCCTGCAGAAGATGGGCTGCGATTCCATTTGCATCAAGGACATGGCGGGTCTGATCACTCCGGCCAAGGCCTACGACATCATCAAGGGCTCCAAGGATGCGGGAGTGGCGGTGCCCATCAACCTGCATACCCACTGTACCTCCGGCATGTTCGGCCTCTCCTACATGAGGGCCTGCCAGGCGGAGGTGGACATCCTGGATACGGCCATATCTCCCTTTTCCGGGGGGACGGCCCAGCCTCCCACGGAGTCCGTGGTGGCGGCCCTCAAGGACACCCCCTACGACACGGGCTACGACCTGGACCTGCTGATGAAGATACGCCGGCACTTCCTCCAAGTGTGGGACAAATATTCCGCCTTCCACAAAATCAACGCCCTCCGTTTCGACCCCTCGGTTACCACCCACCAGATTCCGGGGGGCATGCTCTCCAACCTCATGTTCCAGCTGGAGCAGCAGGGGGCCGGCGACAAGTACGACCAGGTGCTGGCCGAGGTGCCCCGGGTCCGTCAGGATCTGGGCTACCCCCCGCTGGTCACCCCCACCTCCCAGCTGGTGGGTATTCAGGCGGTGATGAACGTGCTGTTCGGCCGCTACAAAAAAGTTCCCACCGAGACCAAGGACTACGTGCGGGGCATGTACGGGCAGCCCCCGGGAGAGATTTCAGAGGAGATTTACCGGACCATTCTGGGTCCCGACTGGCAGGACGAGGTGGTGGACTGCCGCCCCTCCGACCTGCTGGAGCCCATGTTCGACCAGCGCAAACGGGAGCTGGAGGAGCAGGGCGTGCTGCGCAAGCCCGAGGACGTCCTCACCTATGCCATCTATCCCCAGGTGGGCCTGAAGTTCCTGAAGGGCGAGGCCAGGGAGGAGGAGCTGACCAGCCGGCAGGAGCCGGTGGTCAGGCGACCCTCGTTCCCCGCCGCCTACGCCATCGACGTCAACGGCGTCACCTACAACGTGGAGGTGAAATCAGCCGACCTCATCCAGGTGAACGGCATCCCCCATTCAATCAAAATCAAAAGCCAGGAGCAGACCGAGCAGCTCCCGGATCAGAAGCAGGAGGCAGTGCCCGCTCAGAGCAGCGGGGAGACGGTCAACGTCAAATCACCCATGATGGGGTCCATCATCCGGGTCAACGTCAGCGTGGGGGACCGGGTGAAAAAGGGCGACCTGGTAGCCGTCCTGGAGGCCATGAAGATGGAAAACGACGTCACCGCCCCGGCCAGCGGAGTGGTGAAGTCGCTCAACGTATCCGCCGGCAAAGACGTGGAGGCGGGAACGGTCATCGCGGTGATTGAAACATGAACGCCATCGACCTGTTTGTTACCGGCATCACCACCGTCTTTCTGACCCTGGGCATCCTGGCCCTGGTGACCTACCTGATGGGCAAAGTACTGTCCCTGCTCAGACCCCAATCGGAGGATAGGCAGCCGGTGGCGGCCATAGCGGCCAAACTACGCTCCGAAGGGAGGTTATAATGGCCTTCGAATTTTTCTTTGAGACCGCCTTCGGCCTCATCACCTGGCAGCAGGTGGCCATGATTGGGGTGGGCTGCGTGCTCCTCTACCTGGCCATCTTCCGCAAGATGGAGCCCCTGCTGCTGGGCCCCATCGGATTTGCCGCCATCCTGGCCAATCTCTCCTTTGAGGGCATCACCGGACCGGCAGAGCTCATGGCCTTCATCTATGACTATCTCATCAGCACCAATATCTTCTCTGTGTCCCTGGTTCCCCTGTTCATCTTCTTCGGCATCGGGGCCATGACCGACTTCAGCCCCCTGATTGCCGACCCCAAGACCTTTCTGCTGGGGGCAGCGGCCCAAATCGGAATCTACGGGGCCATGCTGGCCGCCATCGTGTTCGGTTTCAACCTCCACGAGGCGGCGACCATCGGCATCATCGGCGGCGCCGACGGACCCACCACCATCTTCACTGCCACCCAGTTGGCTCCCGACATATTGGGGGCTGTGGCGGTGGCCGCCTACTCCTACATGGCCCTGGTGCCCATCATCCAGCCCCCGGTCATCAAGGCCCTGACCACCAAAAAGCAGCGCATGGTGCGCATGGAGACCCTGCGGGAGGTCCGGCCCATCGAGAAACTGATTTTTCCCGTGGCGGTGACCATCGTGGTGGGCCTGCTGGTTCCCTCCGCCCTGGCCCTGATTGGCATGCTCATGTTCGGCAACCTGCTCAAGGTGTCGGGGGTAATGGACCGGCTGTCCAAGGCGGCCCAGAACGAAATCATCAACGGGGCCACCGTGGCCCTGGGCCTGGGCGTGGGCTACATGATGACCGCCGAGCGCTTCCTGAAAACGGAGACGGTCCTCATTCTGCTGCTGGGTGTGGTGGCCTTCATCGTGGCCACCGCCGGCGGCATGCTCCTGGGTCAGCTCTTCTACCGCCTGTCCGGGGGACGCATCAACCCCATGATTGGGGCGGCGGGGGTGTCGGCGGTGCCCATGAGCGCCCGGGTGGTGCAGCGTATGGCCAAAAGGGAGGACCCGGAGAATTTCCTGCTCATGCACGCCATGGGGCCCAACGTGGCCGGGGTCATCGGCTCGGCGGTGGCCGCCGGCGTGTTCATCGGCATGCTGGGGTAACATGTTCGTCGCCTACCGCTACCCGGAGGTGGATTCCACCCAACAACGGGCCAAACAGCTGCTGGACCAGGGGGAGGAGGCGGGCATTGTGGTGGTGGCCGAGGAGCAGCAAGCGGGCCGGGGCCGGCTGCACCGACAGTGGCTTTCGCCCCGGGGAGGCCTCTATTTTTCACTGGTGGTGCATCCGGAGAACCTGCTGTCCCTGCGGGCGGGGGTGGCGGTGGCCACCGCCCTGCGCGACCTTTCCATTCCTGCTACTCTCAAGTGGCCCAACGACGTGCTGGTACAGGAAAAAAAAATCGCCGGAATCCTCATTGAGCTCTACGGCGCCCATGCCATCGTGGGCATCGGGGTCAACGTGGACCAGGCTCCTCTGCCTTCTGCCACCTCCCTGCGGGCGGAGGGCGCCCCGCCGGTTTCCCGGGATCGGTTGCTGAACGCCATCCTGTACCGGTTCCAGTGCACGGACGTGCGGAGGGAGTATGCTCGGCTGTCCGCCACTCTGGGGCACCGCGTGCGGGTGGAGCAGATTCGGGGGTGCATCGAGGGCCAGGCGGTGGACGTGGACTCTCAGGGGTATCTACTGGTGGACGAGGGACGGGCGATAAGGTGAGTGGGGT
>DSCA01000144.1 GCA_011049295.1 Thermoplasmatales archaeon | reverse complement strand
GCCCCATCCCCTGCCCTCAGAGGCGGACCTCCACATGTTTCAGCGGTACGGCAGGGTGCACATAATCATTGCTCGCCCCTTTGACAACCATTCCTGGCGGGCCTACGACCACCGGGGCCGGCCCACCTCCCTGGAGGTGGTGGAGTGAAGCCGCAGGTGAGAGAAGCCCTGCGCCGCTCCCGGGCCAGAGATTTTTCCTTTGCCCAAGGGCGCATCCTGGGGTCCATGTGTACCCTGCCCCATCCGGCGGCCGTGGAGGCCTTCACCCAGTTTATGGAAACAAACCTGGGGGACCCCGAGCTGTTTCCCGGAACGCAGGAGTTGGAGTGCAAGGCGGTGGAGAGGCTGGGTCACTGGCTGCACGCCCCGGCGGGGATGGGAGGACGCATGACCTCGGGGGGGACGGAGTCCAACCTCACCGCCCTGTGGATATTCACCTCCCTGACCGGAAAGCGGGAGGTTGTGGTGCCCCAGCACGCGCATTTTTCTTTTGCCAAGGCCGCCTCGCTCATGCAGGTTAAAATCAAGGATCTTCCCCTGAGGAACCAGGTGGCCGATGCCCGCCGGCTGCAGCAGACCCTGACCCCGGACACGGCCTGCGTGGTGGGGGTAGCGGGCACCACCAACCTGGGCCTGGTGGACCCCATCGAGGAGATGAGCGAGATGTGCCGGGAGGAGCACGTTCCCCTGCACGTGGACGCTGCCTTCGGCGGCCTGGTGATTCCCTTTCTGCGTAGTCTGGGAAAAACAGAGCGGCGGTTTGACTTTGAACTTCCGGGGGTGAGCAGCGTGGCCGTGGATCCCCACAAGATGGGACTCTCGGTGATTCCGTCCGGGATGCTGCTCCTGAGGGAGGAGAGATGGTGGGAGGAGATTGCCGTGGCCTCGGCGTGCACCCACACCCAGCGGCAGGTGTCCCTGCTGGGAACCCGTCCGGGGGGGGCGGCGGCGGCCACCTATGCCGTGTTGGAGGAGCTGGGCTGGGAGGGCTACCGGGAGGTGGTCAGGAGTTGCATGGAAACCACGGAATATGCAGCCCGGATGGTGGAGGAGGCCGGCTTTTCCCTGGCCGCCCGGCCGGAGCTGAACCTGCTGGGCGTGCAGGTGACCCATCCCCAGGAGGTGGCAGCCCGCCTCTCCGAAAAAAACTGGAAGGTGGGCGTGGACCCGGCGCGGGGATGCATCCGCATCGTATGCATGCCCCACGTGAAAAAGACATTAATAGACGACTTCGTTTCTGACCTACGCTCGGTGACCGCATGAAGCACCTGGAAAAATCGCTGCGGGAGGCCCCGGTGGTCAGGAAGGGGGACTACCACTACGTCGTCCATCCCCTGACCGACGGCATCCCGCACATCGCCCCCCACCTGCTGGAGGAAACAGCGGCGGCCATGGCCGACATCCTGCCCCCCTGCGACATCCTGGTGACCATGGAGGCCATGGGCATTCCCCTGGCCGCCGCCCTGTCCCTGCACACCGGCATTCCCTTCACCATCATCAGGAAGCGGGAATACGGGCTGCCCGGGGAGGTGTCGGTGCAGCAGAAAACGGGATATTCATCGGCCCACCTGTTCATCAACGGGCTGCACAGAGGCCAACGGGTGGTTATTGTGGACGACGTGGTGAGCACGGGAGGGACACTGGTAGCCGTGGTGCAGGCCCTGCAGGCCATGGGCGTCGTCATCCAAAAGATAATCATCGCCGTGAACAAGGGAGACCTGGCAGCCATAGAGAAAAAAATTGGCATGCCCGTCCATGCCCTGGTGGATATAGAGGTCAATGACCACGTTACCATTGTCTAGCCAGCTGGATGCAACCGCGGTGCGTGAGGCGGTGCAGGGCTGCAGGCGGGTGCTGATAAAACTGCCCGACGGCCTCCTGCATCTGGGCACCCGGATAGCGGACCTGCTGGCGGAGGAGGATGTGGAGGCAGTCGTTTCCGCCGACCCCTGCTACGGGGCCTGCGATGTCCAGGAAAGCGCCGCCGCCCTGAAAGTGGAAAAAATACTGTTTGTGGGCGAGGCCCCCATGCCCTCGCTGGCCGGATGCTATCCTGTTCCAGCCGCCTTCGTGATGGTACGGAGCCCTCATGACATTTATGAGGCACTGCGCCAGGCCCTGCCCCTGCTGGAGGGGACCACCGTGGGCCTGGTGAGCATAGCCCCCTATCTCCACCGCCTCCCGGAGACAGCCGAATTCCTCCAAAACAAGGGATTTAATCCGGTTATCGGTCCCCGCAGCCGCCGAACCTCCAGCGACGGACAGGTCCTGGGCTGCGACCTCACCGCCGGCACCTCCGTCGCCGGGCGGGTGGACTGCTTTTTGTACCTGGGCGACGGGCTGTTCCACCCCCTGGGACTGGCCCTAGCCTCCGGAAAGCCGGTGGTGGCGGCCGACCCCTCCCAGAACCGGGCTCTCAAGCAGGAGATTCAGGACATGAAGGAGAGGGTGTTGAAGCAGCGCTATGCGGCCCTAGCCCGGGCCATGGATGCCCGGCGGCTGGGCATCATCGTGGGCACCAAACTGGGACAGCGACGACTGAATCTGGCCGAGCGTCTCCAAAACATGGCCGAGGGGCACGGCCTGCATGCCCACCTCATCGCCGTGGATATGCTGAGCCCGGCGAGGCTGGACCACCTGGACGTAGACGCCTACGTTTCCACCGCCTGCCCCCGGGTGGCCATTGACGACGGGACGCGCTTCGCCAAGCCGCTGCTCACCCCCATAGAACTGGAGATACTGGTGGGCGAGCGGTCCTGGGATGACTACGAATTCGACCAGATTCTCTAGATGTTGATGCAGAAGATACCGGTGAGGGTGTCAGTGGCGGTGTTGCCGGCCAGGTCCCTGGCCGTGGCCACCACGGTGCATTCGCCCATGCCGATGGCAGGAATCCATTCAAACCGGTAGGGTGTGGTGTCGAAAACCTGCGTGGTATCTCCGGCCCGTATCTCCACCCGGCTGATGTCGGAAAACTCGTCGCTGGCCGAGGCGGTCACCGTTACCTGCCCGATGACCACCGTGGTGGGCAGGAAGCCCAGGGGGCGGGGGATGAAAGAGATGGGAATGGGAGGGATGATGTCTCTGCCGAGGAGATTGATGTACAGGTAGCCGGGGTCGGGGTTGGTTATTTCGACGGTGGGGGGGTCCTTGTCGATGGTGAAGTTGGCCGAAACGGCGGAGCCGGTGTTGCCGGCGTCGTCGGTGGCATTGATGCGCAGCCGGTAGTTGCCGTTATCCCAGGCCTGGATGCCGTAGGTAAACTCGCCGCTGTTGGATGCTCCCTTCACCATGTCCACCCAGGTTTCTCCGTTGTCGCTGCTGTAGGAGATCCAGATGGTTCCGTCCAGGTTGCTATCCACGGTGTCGGTGGCATTCCAGAAAATACGGAGGGTCTTGTAGTCTCCGCCCAGCACCTCTCCACCCCGCGGCTGGTCGATGATGACGGCGGGAGGAGTGTTGTCCAGGATGAAGGAGAGGGAAGTGTTGGTGCCCGTGTTGCCTGCCTCATCGGTGGCGGTGATGCGCAGTTGGTAGGTGCCGTCGGGATGGGCCTGCGTGTTCCAGAGGTATGTGCCGGTGCTGTTGAGGCCGGTGGCCAGGGTGGTGCTGTGGTTTCCCTGCACCAGATCCAGGGTGATGCTGCCGTCCAGGCCGGGGTCCACGGTGTCGGTGGCCGTCCAGTTGACGGCAACGGTGCCCTTTACGTAGTCCGTGGCGGGCGGCGTGAGATTGACGGCGGGAGCAGTTTTGTCAATTTTGATGCGCGTGGACTTGGTCACCCGGTGGCCGGCGGCATCGGTGGCCGAATAGGAAAAGGTGTGGTTGCCCTCCTCGGTAATGATGAAATATCCGGTGTAGTCCATCCACGTGTCCTGGTTGAGCCTGTACTGGATGCTCTGGATGGTGGAGGCATTGTCCCAGGCCACCAGGGTCACCTCCACATTGCCCGTGTACCAGCCGCTGTCGCCATCGGGAGCAGCCGGTTCCAGGTAGCAGGTGATTTCAGGGGGCTGGGTATCGATGTTTACCATGACGGTTTTTACGGGCTCGGCATTGCCCTCGACATCGGTGGAATAAAAGTCCAGGCGATGGGGTCCCTCCGTCGATATGGTGAAGGAGGCCGTGTATTCCTCCCATCCGCTGCCGTCGAGGGAATAATAGGTGTGGTCAACGGCAGAATCATTGTCCACCGCGGTGAGGGTCACGTTGGCCGGTCCCGTGTACCACCCGCCGTCGCCCGTGGGGCCGGTAACCGAGACTTCGGTCACCGGGGGATACAGGTCCAGGGGCTGGGCCAGGGGATAGCGGTCCTGGTTTCCATCGCCGGATACAAGGTACGGATGGTCGATGATGCCGTCGGTGTCGTTGTCCCATGCACCCTCAGAAGGCTCGTCAAAATCGGACCAGTAATTGCCGGACGAGCCGTCGTCCCAGGTGTTGACGCATTCGTCCTCTGCCTGGTGAACATTGTCTATGAAGTTGTTACCATAGATGACCGACTGGCTGGAGTCAGCCTCCAGAAAAATGCCGTAGGAATTGTGAGAGAATTCGCAGCCCGTGATGAGGCTGGAGGAAGTGGCATAAAATCGCAGACCCCGCGAGTTGTTCCCGATGATGCAATGCTGCACCGTAAGGTGGTTGGAGGCATTAGCGAAGATGCCGCTCATATGGTGGTCGGAGATGGTGCAGCGAGAAACGGTAACATTCCGGGACTCAGCGGCCACCACTCCGGAGGGAGAAAGACGGGAGGTACACCCCTCAACGGTGACGTTGGAGGAGCAGGTGATGCTCAGGTCATCATTCTGGTTGTCCGTCAGCGTGCAGTTGTCGAGGTAAACGTGATGCGTACAGTTAACGTGGATACCGTTGTAGTTTCCGGTGGCGCTGCAGCCGGAGATGCGGGTATGGTTGCCCTGGATCAGAAGGCCCGCGTGCCGCCACGTCTGGCTGCTGTTTCTGAACGTCAAGCCGCTGACCAGTACCCCGGAAGCCCGTATGGCAATCACGTGCCCCTGCTGGCCGCCGTCAACGATGGTGCTGGATGCGCCGTCGCCGGTCAGGTTGAGGGCCTTGGCGACAACCAGTGATTCGCGATAGACGCCGGCCTGCACCACTATGGTATCCCCGGCGCTGGCGTTGTCAATGGCCGCCTGGATGCTGGTGAAGTCTGCACCGCCGGTGCCGTTCACATAGATGGTAGCACCCGAGCTGGCCGGCTCGTCAGCCGTCACCAGGCCGAAAGAGCCGGCAACAGCAATAATGAAAACTAGGAAAAGTCCCTGCAGCCAACGGTCCATGTTCATGTTTCCACCGTGTATTGGATGGTAAAACGGTTACTCTTTTAAAATGTTTGCTCTTGGGCTACCTGAAGGGGCAACAAAACCATTATATAAGACTTTGATTTTGGTGGGTGCATGGACATTCTCCTTATCTACCCGAAGCTGGAGCACGGCGTCACCACCCATGAGGACAGCAAAACGCCTTTTTCCAAACTGTTCGGCAATCCCTCCCTGACTCTCCCCCAGGTGGCGGCGGTCACGCCTCCCCGGCACAAGGTGCGCATCATAGACGAGAACTTTGAGAGGGTGGACTATGACGGCCACTATGACCTGGTGGGCATCAGCGTCCTGACCATGACCGCTCCCTACGCCTACCAGATGGCCGACCGGTTCCGGAAGCGCGGCGTCCCCGTGGTGCTGGGCGGCTACCATCCGACGGCCATGCCCAGCGAGGCCAAGGAGCATGCCGATGCCGTGGTGCTGCAGGAGGGAGAAATCGGCTGGCCGCAGCTGCTGGCAGATTTTGAAAAGGGGAAACTGAAGGATTTCTACGGAGGAAACGGCTGCGTGGACCCGGACAAAATTCCGGAGCCCCGCATGGACCTGGTCAGGCACCAGCCCCTGACGGGATGCATCCAGACCTCCCGGGGCTGCCCCAATGCCTGCGAGTTCTGCTCCACCTCTGCCTTCCTGGGACGCAAGGTGCGCAGCCGCTCCATCGAGGATGTCATCGAGGAGATGAAGAAGATACCCAACCGGGTTATTATTTTCCGGGATGCCTCCATGACCGTCAATCCCGCCTACAGCCGCAAACTGTTCAAGGAAATGATTCGGCAGAAGCTGGACAAGCGGTTTATCGCCAACGGGAACATCAACCTGCTGGGCCGGGACGAGGACTTTCTGGACCTGGCCCATGAGGCGGGCTGCATCTCGTGGTTCGTGGGCATCGAGTCTATATCCCCGGAGAGCCTGAAGGAGGCCCACAAGGTTTCCAACAAGGCCAGCGAGTACGACCAGGCCATCAAGACCATCCGCAGGCACGGTATGGCGGTGGTGGCGGGCATCATCTTCGGCTTCGACGGGGACACCCCGGAGATATTTGACCACACCCTGGAGGCAATGCTGGATTACGAAATCGACGCCGGCGAGTTCAACGTTCTCACCCCCTACCCGGGAACCCCCCTGTACGACCGTCTGGATCAGGAGGGACGCATCTTTGACAAAAACTGGAGTCACTACACCCAGTCCAACGTGGTGTACGAGCCCAAGAACATGACGCCGCAGGAGCTGCTGGACGGAACCCGTCGGGTCATCAAGGGATACTACAACACCCCCCAGATGCTGAAGCGCATGCTGGGCACCCTTCGACTGTCCAGGCTGGCTCCCACCTCTCTGGTAGTTCCTTCCATCAACGTGGCCATGCGCCGCTACTACTACCGGGAGTTCTTTACCTGATAGCCATGTCCTCGCCTGCCGGTCGCAAGGAAGAAACCGTGGTCATGGGAGCCTCCACGCTCCGCCTTCTGGGAACCATCCACGGATTGAAGCGGGAGGGTCAGCGAGTGCGGGCGGCCTTTGAGGAATTCGGGCCGGACTGCCTGGCGGTGGGCATTCCCCGCGAGGACGTGGAGACCCTGGGCGCCTGCAGCGCCGAGAAGAGCGGCGATGTGGAGTTCGAGACCTCGGAGGAGCAGGACTATTTTTTCGACTGCCTGGCCACCTTCGGCGAGGTGCGGGTTCCTCCCCCCGACCTGGTAGCCGCCTATCTTTTGTCTCGGGAAAAAGGCGTGCCGCTGGAGGCCCTGGACATGGACGACGACCGCTACGCCCAGGTATTCACCGACCACGTCTCCCTGCTGGGACTGCTGCGGGTGTCCCGGAAAAACCGAAGGGTGCAAAAGCGGGGGCTGGCTGCGGACAGCCCGGAGGCCTTCGTGCTGGAATGGGACAGCAAGGTCAACGCCACCAAGCAGTTCCGAGCGGTGGAGGCGGAGCGGGAGCGACACATGGCCCACCGGCTGTTCGAGCTGGCGCAGCGGTATCCTCGCATCCTGGCCCTCCTGCCCTACCCGCGATACGACGGAGTGCTCTCCCATCTCGGGGCATTGAAAAAACATAAAAAGTGATGGCCCATTACCTGCCAGGTGTTACAATGACAAAGCGCAAAGTGCTGATTATGGGCGCTGCAGGAAGAGATTTCCACAACTTCAACGTATTCTATCGGGACAACGAAGACTACGAGGTGGTGGCCTTCACTGCCACCCAGATTCCGGACATAGCCGGACGCAAGTACCCGGCAGAGCTGGCCGGGCGGCTGTACCCCCAGGGGATACCCATTTTGCCCGAGGAGCAGATGCCGGAGATTATCCGGGACCGGGGAGTGGACGAGGTGGTATTTGCCTACAGCGACGTGGCCTACCCGTACGTGATGCGCCGGGCGGCCATCGCCAACGCGGCGGGTGCAGACTTCACTATGCTGGGCCCCAACCAGGTGATGCTGAAACCCAGCAAGCCGCTGGTGGCCATCTGCGCCGCCCGTACCGGCTGCGGCAAGTCCCAGGTGTCCCGCAAGGTTTTCGAGATGCTGAGCCAAAAATACAAGGTGGCCGCCATCCGCCATCCCATGCCCTACGGGGACCTGGTCAGGCAGGCGGTGCAGCGCTTCGCCTCCTACGACGACCTGGACGATCACCACTGTACCATCGAGGAGCGGGAGGAATATGAACCCTACATCGACATGGGGGGAGTGGTGTACGCCGGCGTGGACTACGAGAGGATTCTGCGGGAGGCGGAGAAGGAGGCCGACGTCATCATCTGGGACGGGGGAAACAACGACTTTGCCTTCTACCGCCCCGACCTGTATATCACCATCGTGGACCCCCACCGGGCGGGGCACGAGCTGGCCTACTATCCGGGCGAGGTCAACGTGAGGATGGCCGACGTGGTCATCGTCAACAAGGTGGACACCGCCGACGAAAAAGACATCCAGCAGGTGGAAAACAACGTGAAGTTGGTGAATCCACATGCCTCCATCATCCGGGCCGAATCGCCGGTGACCATCGAGGACGGCAGCATCCGGGGCAAAAAAACCCTGGTCATCGAGGACGGCCCCACCCTGACCCACGGAGAAATGAGGTACGGGGCGGGCATCGTGGCCGCCCGGCAGGCCGGAGCAGAGGTCATCGACCCCCGTCCCTATGCCACCGGCTCCATCAAGCAGGCCTTCAAAAAATACAGCCACCTGGAAAACGTGCTCCCCGCCCTGGGATACGGGAAGAAGCAGGTGAAGGAGCTGGAGGACACCATCAACAGGGCAGAGGCAGAGGTGGTGCTCTCCGCCACCCCCATCGACCTCCGGAGGGTGGTAAACGTGAACAAGCCCCTGGTCCGAGTCAAGTACGGCGTGGGCAGCGAGGCCGCCAAAAAACTCCAGCAGGTGCTGAGCGACTTCGAGCAACGGCACCTGTAGCCCTTTCTCCAGAGGCGTTCACCGTACGTCCACCATTTCTCTGCGTACCACCCAGGCCCATCCCCACGGCCCCCCTCCGGCGGCGTGCTGAAAATCCGGTGAGGCATAGGTGCCGTCCGGACGCTGCACCAGATAGCCCCGGTCCACCCGCTCCAGCATGGGCAGGTCGTTTTCCGAGTCGCCAACGGCTATGGTGACCACCCCTCCGTAGTGACAGCGGTAGAGCTCGATGAGAATGGCCACCGCCCGGCCTTTGTCGCTGTCCCCGGTCAGATGGTGATAGCGACCCCCCCGGACGTGCCGCAGCCCTTGCCGCTCAATCTCCCGGAGCACCGTGCTTTCCTGCTCTTTGTCCAAAATCTTAAAAGGGATGTCGAAATCGCGCTGCACCGCCCGGCGCGCCTGCTGGGGGGGAAGACGGGCATCGGCGGCTACCTCCTCTGGGCTCATCTGCAAAAAACTGCGCACGGCGTAGCGCTCCTGGAGGTCCTGCATGACCGTTCGTAGGTGCTCCACCGGCGTGCCCAGCACGATAACCTGGTAGCCGTCCAGGGACTGGTGGGGGGGAAGCGGAGGGTCAAAATAACGGTTGGGGATAAATATGCCGCCGCCGTTTTCGGAGACAAAGGGATGCCAGTTGTGCATCTCCTCCCTCCAGTACTCGATTTCGGCCCGCGTTTTGCTGGTGCAGAAGACCAGTGGCAGATGGTGCTTGTGCAGCAGGTGCAGGGCGGGCTCCGCCGGGGCATAGGAATAGGTGCGGGCGTCGAGAAGGGTTCCGTCAAGGTCGGAAAAAAAGACCCTGGTGGGGGTGCGGTGCCCGCCGGTGTTGCTCCTCCCGTCTTCCATGTCTTACGCCCCGTATTTTTCCAGCCGACCAGCGTGGGCCAGAGCCAGCCCCATGAGATGGAGGGCGGGACGCAGCCCCAGGGAGCCTTGCGCGCAGGCGGTTTCGTTGAAGGCGGTGACGCTGTCCCGGCGGGCGTAGCGGGCCCGGAGGAGCACGGGCACCGGGTGCCAGCTGTGTCCGGCCATCACTGCAGGCGTTGAATGGTCGGCGGTGACCACCAGCACGTCCGGGTCGACATCCAGAAGGCCGGGAATCATTCCGTCCACCTGCTCGATGACCCTTACCTTGGCCGGGAAATCTCCGTCTTCTCCCCGGCTGTCCGTGGGCTTCACGTGCAGGAAATGGAGGTCATAATCCCCGTAGCCCTCTTTCAGCACCGTCGGGTAATGGCTGAGCTCCACCGGGGGCTCGTGCACCTCCATTCCCACCAGCCGGCTGACCCCCCGGTACATGGGATACTGGGCAATGCATCGGCCGCGCAGCCCGAACCGCTCCTCCAGGGACGGAAACGGACGGTAGGTGTCGAAGCCGCGCAGCAACACCATGTTGGCTCTTTCCTCGTCCCTCAGCGTTTCCTGAACCTGCCGCAGGAAAGAGGATACCAGGGCGGCGGTGGGCCGGCTGTCCTCGTCCAGAGCCCGGAGTTCCCGGGGAGGCTGTCCAGTGGTCTGAGGGTCGGTATCCTGAAGACGGCCGCAGAGTCCGGGCCCGCGCAGCACCAGGAGGGCACGGTGTTCCTTCACCGGGCGGATAAAAAAGCCACCGTCGAAGTCCAGATGCACGGATTGAGAAATCAGGCGGCACAGCCGCTCGTTGGTGGCGGTGTCGATGCGCCCCGCCCGGCGGTCGGTGACGACGCCATGGCCATCCACGGTGGCAAAGTTGACCCGGGCAGCCACGTCTCCCGGCTGCAGGTCGAACCCGATGCCCATGGCAGACAGGACGCCCCGGCCCACGCGGTAGAGAAGAGGATGGTAACCGAAGAGAGAAAGGTGACCGGGCCCGCTGCCCGGGGTGATACCCGGGCCCACCATCTCCAGCAGGCCGCAACTGGATTCACTGGCCAGCCGGTCGAGATGGGGGCTTCTGGCCACCTCCAGCTCGGTGCCCCCGTAGCGCTCGTCGGGAAGACCGCCCACCCCGTCGATTATCAGGTACACGATGGTACCGCCGTGGGGGCGCTTCAGTTCTTCCCATACGGTGGATACGTCTTCCCAGCAGACCGCCATTGTCACTCACCTTCCGTACACTAAATGACGGCGTACGATATAATCGTTTCTGGGCGGGACGGCCGGCAGCGGGGACGGGGGCCCAGAGGGCCCGACTAATCCTTGCCTACGTCCCAGATGGCCTTGATGGCTATGAGGCCGGCCAGCGGCGCGATGAAGATACCCAGCGCGTAGATGATGTGGGCCAGATAGGGACCGAACCACTTGACGTTTTGCAGGGAGGTGACCGCGCTCAGCGCTATGAGGATGATGGTAGCCATCATGAACATGGGCATTTCCTTTTCGGTGATGGTTCCCCGTCCCATGAGCACCAGCACGCCGGCTACAAAGCCGAGAATGCCCAGAATGACCTCTATGCCTCCTCGTACGTCGTCGTCCACCGGGTCAATTCGTCCGTCAGCGACGGCGCCGAAGATGAGTCCGGCCACCAGCGCTATCACTATTCCCAGTATAAACATCCAACTGCTTATTTTTTTCCACATTGCCATTTTTATCCCCTCTCTTTGTAGTTGGCCCTTGCGGGCAGTCTTTATATCTGTTTCTGCTATTTAAGCATATTGAAATTTTTCAGATATGGGCAGGGAAAGCAGGGTGATAGGCTCCGGCGACACCAGTTTTTTAAATACCGGTTTCCATACAGGGCCATGCATATCGGCGTTATCGGGGCCGGCTACGTGGGCCTGGTCACCGGAGCCTGTCTGGCCGATACCGGCAATAAAGTAACGCTGGTAGACGTGGACCGGGAAAAGGTGGATTCCATTAACCGGGGCGTCCCCCCTATCCACGAGGAGGGACTGGAAGAGCTGCTGCGACGGAACCAGCACCGGATAACGGCCTCCACGAGCTACCACGACCTGGACGAGGCCCAGATTTTTTTTATCTGTGTGGGCACCCCTTCGGCTCCCGACGGCAGCATCAACCTCAGATACGTGGAGGAGGCAGCGGGTACCATTGCTGGGCGACTGGGCGACAACTGGAAGCTCATTGTGGTAAAGAGCACGGTGATTCCGGGAACCACAGAGGAG
>DSCA01000198.1 GCA_011049295.1 Thermoplasmatales archaeon | reverse complement strand
TCTTGCCGTCTCCCAGCAGTCGCTTGTCCCGCCAGGTCTTGCCGAAGTCTATGGGGGTGCCTCCTCCCAGCACCACCGCCGAGGCGTTGGCCAGGTAGGCAGGGAGCACCAGCCACACGGCTTCCAGGGGCAGCATGCAGTCCATGGGGTTGTATCACCCAGCCATTAAATATTCTTTACGACTACGCTCCCCGCCGCCATATCCCCCAGCCGCTGTTTGCGCGGAGACAGCGCTATCAGCAGCAGACTTACCAGGTAGCCGCCCAGCAGCATGTCGAAAAAGCGGATGGTGTTTCGGGTAAAGGAGGCGATGAACCGCAAATCTGTTCGGTCCGCCTCGCGCACCGATAGGTCCAGGAGGGCTTTCCCCAGGGTGGTTCCCGTCCAGTATTCCAGAATGACGAAATACAGGAACTGCAGGGAGAACAGGAAAACGAAAAACAGGCTGCTGATGTGCGTCTCAGCGGCCAGGGACAGCAGGAGGGCCAGTGGAGCCAGCACCACGAAGTCTATCAGAAAGGCTCCCGTCCGCTGCAGGGAGGAGGCATAACATTCCCGCTCCTTTTTGGCCAGGGCGTCCAGCAGCAGACGGGCGGTTACCCGGGCTCTGGCCATGTCCTGGGCGCTGGTAACCGGCTTGCTCCGGAGCAGGTAAAAGTCATGGCTGGCCACCGGGCCGAGGAGGCTGTGCACCAGGTCATTTACCGGATGGTGGAGCAGAAGGGCGGTGTGCTTTGCCGCCTCCTGCACGGCCTGCACCAGGTGGTGGCGGGCCAGAGTGTAGTCTCCGGCGTGTGCCGCCCGGTCAGCCAGGGAGACGGGGGACGCGGGAAAAGGCAGGCGTTTTATGTCCCGGCTCATCACGGGCAGCAGCAGGCAGATGGTGAGCAGGCCGGCGATGTACACCATGTCGTAGAGTCCGGCTCCGCCCAGGGAGCCCATGAACGGCTGGCTGAAAATCTCCGGCAGGTGGAAAAGGTCGCCGCCCACCAGTACTCCCAGGGTGGCCACCGCATATCCATAAGCGGGGGCGGCAAGGGAGCGATGAGAGCAAAGCAGCAGGGCCAGCAGGGCGGCCAGCACGGAGGGCAGGAGGTAAAAGGGAAAGGAGGCCACCACTCCCAAATCCGTGACCCGGGTGACCATGAACGTGGCCAGGGCCACCATTCCCACGCCAACCACCGTTTTGGGCAGAGAGGGCTGCTGCTTCCAGAGCAGGTGGAGGGACAGCACCACGGGCACCACCGCCCCGCCGATGTTCATGGCCAAAAAATAGTCTCGGGAGATGAATACCGGAACGTCGAACAGCATGGCTGCAAAAGGTCCAATGGCCAGCAACCCCATCTCCCGTCGGGACAGCCCCACGGCTACAAACATGCCCCGGTTTCTCGCGTAGGCCGCAACCAGTCCGGCCAGGAGTACCAGTGGCAGCAACAGCAGAAAAAGTCCCGGGAGCAGGTCAGGCCACACAGGCCATGATGGCCTGATTGATACAAAAAGGTTTGGAAAAATGTGGCATGCTCCTGACTGGTTTGATGGCAAAATGGACCGTCGATATGTGGTGGCTTAAGCGCGGTTTGTGAATGAAAAGAGGCCTGCACCGTGGATAAATGGTGTTCGTGGTGCTACGGTGGCACATGATGCTTATTAAAATATTTATACGTCTCTCGCTTTTGTACCTTATGAGGTCTCAGATACTGGTGGTCGTCCTTGCTATATGTATTATTGTCCCTGCTGGTGCAGGGATACAGAGCGTGGCCTTTACACAGCACACCGACATCATCGACCAGGTTACGGTGTCCATGATGGAGGGCTACATCCAGGCCCTGCAGGACATCGGACCCCGGGTGACTGGCACCTCGGGTACAGAGGAGGCGGCCCGGTATATCACCGCCCACTTCCAGTCGTTGGGGTTGACGGTGCGCGAGGACCCCTGGGAGTATCGGGACTACGAGGACGTGAACATAGAGGCTATCCTGCCCGGGGTCAACCGTTCCAGCAATCGGGTGTTTGTCATCTGTGCACACTACGACACGGTGCAGGGCTCTCCCGGTGCAGACGACGACGGCTCGGGAACGGCGGCGGTGATGGCTGCCGCCCAGGTGCTCAGCCAATTCCAGTTCCAGCATACCATCAAGTTTGTCACCTTTTCCGGAGAGGAGCAGGGTCTGCTGGGCTCCCATGAATACGCCCGGGTAGCCAATGAGACAGGGGTCAACATCGTGGGCGTGCTCAACGCCGACATGATTGGGTATACAGAGACCGAGGAAGGACGTACCCAGATAGAGATTCAGGAGACACCGGAGTCCATGTGGCTCACCAACGTCTCCATAGCCTTCAGCCAGGAATACCGAGAGAGCATCGATCTGCAGGTGGTGCGGGACAGCGCCCATCCATACAGCGACCACTATTCGTTCATCCGCTACGGCTTCAATGCCACCTTTTTCTTTGAATACGAGTTTAACGATTACTATCACTCCCCGGAGGACGTCATCGAGAACATGGACCTCGACTACTGCACCCGGGTCACCCGGCTGATGGTGGGCACCCTGGCTGAACTGGCGGAGCTGGCCACTGGCGACTGGACCCCGCCGTACCTCCGGATGGACACCCCCGCCCCCGGTCGCCTCTACTTCCGGGGACAGGAACTGATTCCCCTGCCCTTCGGTACCACCGTGGTGGTGGGCGGGCTGACGGTTACCGTGTACGCCGGCGACAACGACACCGGCATGGACCGGGTGGAATTCTACGTTGACGGTGTTCTGCAGGCCACCGACGACCAGGATCCCTACCAGTTCGTCTGGGACCAGCCGTCGCTGTTCCGCCGCACGCTGGAGGCGCAGGCCTACGACCGGGCCGGCAACAGGGCCAGCGTGACCTCCCGCATCTGGACGTTCATCTTCTAGTCCCCGGTCGACCTGGGTGGAGGAGAGCAGGGCCCGTCACATCAAAAACATTTTAACGTCCGGTCCTTTATCCCTGCGATGGGCACGGATGCAGACGTCTCAGAAGGACGGTACGACCCTCCCACTGTGGAGAAGGAAGTCATGGATTTCTGGCATCACAACCATATTTTCGAAAAATCCCTGTCCAACCGTAAGGACGGCCCCCGTTTTATCTTTCTGGAGGGCCCGCCCACGGCCAATGGCCTTCCCCATCCCGGTCACGTGCTGACCCGGGCCATCAAGGACGTTGTTCTCCGCTACAAGACCATGCAGGGGTGCTACGTGGAGCGTAAGGCGGGCTGGGACACCCATGGGCTGCCGGTGGAGATAGAGGTGGAAAAATCCCTGGGCCTGGAAACCAAGCAGGATGTGGAAAACTACGGCATAGCCAGGTTCAACCAGCAGTGCAAGGAGAGTGTATTTCGCTACGAGGAGGCCTGGAAGGAGATGACCGCCCGGGTGGGCTTCTGGATTGACATGGAGAATCCCTACATAACCCTCAAAAACGACTACATCGAATCCGTGTGGTGGTCTCTGAAGCAGGCCTGGGACAAGGGCCTGCTGACCCGGGGTCATCGGGTTACTCCCTACTGCCCCCGCTGCGGTACCACCCTGTCGTCGCATGAAGTGGCTCAGGGCTATGAGGAGGTGGAGGACCCCTCCATTTTCGTCAAGTTCAAGGTGCGGGGCAAGGACGAATATCTGCTGGCCTGGACCACCACTCCCTGGACCCTCATCTCCAATGTGGCGCTGGCCGTTAACCCCGAGGAATGGTATCTCAAAATCGAATACGAGGGGGAGCGGCTCATTCTGTCCGAGCAGCGGGCGGACGTGCTGCTGAAGGGTGAGGACTACTCCATTGTGGACGGCTGGAAGGGAGAGGAGCTCACCGGCCTGGAATACGAGCCTTTGTACACCTACGCCCGGCCCGACAGGGACTGCTGGCGGGTGATTGGTGCCCGCTTCGTCACTATGGAGGAGGGAACGGGAATCGTGCATGTTGCCCCGGCCTTCGGCGAGGAGGACTACCAGGCGGGCAAGGACTATGACCTGCCGGTGGTGCAGCTGGTGGAGCAGGATGGCACCTTTCCCCGGCAGGTGGAAAAATGGGCCGGGATGTTCGTCAAGGACGCAGACCCCCTTATTATCGACGACCTCAAGCAGCGCGGCCTGCTGATGTCCGTGCAGACGTACCGCCACCAGTATCCCTTCTGCTGGCGATGCGGCTCTCCCCTGCTTTACTATGCCATAGAGTCCTGGTTTGTCACCATGTCCAAGCTGCGGGACAACCTCATGGCCAACAACGAGGATATCCACTGGCACCCGGAGCACCTGAAGCACGGTCGATTCGGCGATTTCATCTCGGAGGCCCGGGACTGGTCTCTGTCCCGGAAGCGCTACTGGGGCACCCCTCTGCCCATCTGGACCTGCCGGGAGTGCGGCCACCAGGTGTGCGTGGGAAGCGTGGAGGAGCTGCGAACCCTGGTCGTCGACTTCCCCGTCGACTACGACCTCCATCGTCCCTTTGTGGATCACCTGGAGGTTCGCTGCCCGGAATGTCAGGGAGCCATGCGGCGGGAGGAAGAGGTCATCGACGCCTGGTATGACTCTGGCTCCGCCTTCTTTGCCCAGTGGCATTACCCCTTTGAAAACCAGGATAAATTCAAAGAAAATTTCCCGGCGGATTTCATCTGCGAGGCCATCGACCAGACCCGGGGGTGGTTTTACTCCCTGCTGGCCGTATCCACTCTCACCTTTGACGCCCCGCCCTACCGCCAGGTGCTATCCCTGGGCCACATCCTGGACAAGGAGGGCCAGAAGATGTCCAAGAAGACCCAGAACTACGTCAGTCCCCATGAAATCTTTGGCCGGGAGGGGGCGGATGCCATGCGATGGTACCTCATCTCCGCCTCCGCTCCCTGGTTCCCCAAGCGTTTCTACGAGGAGGTGGTCCGGGAGGCCCTGGGAAAGTTTCTGCTGACGATATGGAACGTCTATTCCTTCTACGATACCTATGCCTCACTGGACGGCTTTGACTACGGGCGACGGCGGGTTCCCGTTGAGCAGCGCCCCCTGCTGGACCGGTGGGTTCTCTCCCGCCTGCACTCTCTCATCGCCCGGGTCACGGAGCAGATAGAGGCCTTTGACCTGCACAAGGCGGCCCGGGACGTGGAGGACTTTGTGGTCAGGGACGTCAGCAACTGGTACATTCGCAACTCCCGCAAGCGCTTCTGGGCGGAGGAGGAAACAGCGGATAAACTGGCCGGCTACGCCACCATCTACGAGGTGCTGGTTACCCTGTGCAGGCTTATTGCTCCCTTCGTGCCCTTCATCTCAGAAAAAATGTACCGCAGCCTGGGGGCCGGAGAGAGCGTGCACCTGGCCGACTACCCATGCAGCGATGCCGTCCTGGTTGATCCCCATCTGGAGACGGCCATGGAGCAGGTGCGGGGAATCGCGGAGACCGCCCGGGCGCTGCGTGCCCAGAAGGGAGTCAAGCTGCGCTATCCCCTGCCCCGGGCCGTCGTGGTTGCCGATGTCGACCTGTCTTCCCTGGCCGAGCTGCTGCGGAACGAAATAAACGTGAAGGAGGTCCTGTTTGCCGACAGCCTGGACCCCTACCTGACCTCGGTGGTGAAGCCCAACTTCTCCTCTCTGGGCCCCAAATTCAAGGGAAAGGCGGGAGAGGTGGCCGCCCGCATCGCCGCCGCTTCCCCCGACGAGGCGAAGGGCCTGACGGTCACCGTGGACGGCCGGGAGATGGTCGTCGAGGACGGCGACTATCATCTGGAGCAGCGGGAAAGGGAGGGATACGTCATCGGCGAGAGCGGCGACGCCTACGTGGTACTGGACATTCGGCAGACCCCCGAGCTTATAGCCGAGGGCTTTGCCCGGGAGCTGGTGCGGCGAGTGCAGGAGATGCGCAAAGAAATGAATCTGGACATGGAAGAGCAGATTGTTACGTCCATTAACATCGACCCCGAGCGGGTGGCGGGGTGGGAGGACTACATCCGCCGGGAAACGCGCTCTTGCCATCTGAGTTTCGACGAGGCCAGCGGCGGCTTTGTCAAGGAATGGGGCATCGACGGCCAGACCGTGGCCATCGGCATCAGCCGGCAGCCCGCCTAGCGCTTCTCCCCTGGGATGATTATTTAAATCCATTGGCCATTTAGATTGCATGATTGTCCAAAACCAGAGAGACGTACCGGCCAAGGACGTGGTTATGGAGGATGCGGAGAATGTGCGTATCCAGGTGCTCATGGGAGATAATGTGGCTGCTCCTCATTTCGTGATGCGCCGTTTCACCATCGGCCCCGGTGGCCACACCCCGCTGCACGACCACGACTGGGAGCACGAGGTGTTCGTGCTGGACGGCAGGGGCGCCCTGGTTGACGAGAATGGCCGGGAGATTCCGCTCCGTCCCACCGACTTTGCCTTTGTGCCCGCCGGAGAGGTCCATCAGTTTAGGAACACGGGCCAGGAGGACTTCGTGTTCCTGTGTGTTATCCCCGTCCAATGACCTTTGAAGCCTTCTTTCTGAGCCGGGAACCGGTGTGCAACCCGGTGGTGGCGGAGGTGGTAGCTGCCGGCCGCCATCTGGGAGACGGCATCCGGTGTCCGGGGACCATTTCCGTTCGATATGGAAACCGAATGCTGATTACCGGACAGGGCGTGAACCTCTGCCGTCTGGAGCCCGAGGACCTGGTGGAGGTGGCCGACTACGACCCGGTGCGGCAGACAGTGATGGTTATTGGGCCCCGGCAGCCCTCGCTGTCCACTCCTCTCCACTGGTTTCTGTACCGCCGGCCGGACGTTCATGCCGCCGTACAGACGCATGGGGAAACGGCAGCGCTGCGGGAAGACCAGCAGGAGGCCTACCCCATGGAGATGGTAATGGAGGCACTGAGGGGACTTAGAGATTCAGCGATGATCAACCTGGGCGGCGACCGCCTGGCGGTGGGCCCCAGCCTAGAGAATGCACTGGAGGAGTTAGGATGCAAATAGGAGGAAAAGATATGCGTTCTCTGTGGTGGGAGGACCACAAGCTGGTGTTTATAGACCAGCGCCATCTGCCCTTTCAATTGCGGTTTTTTGAGGCAGACACCGACGTCAGGGTGGCAGAGGCCATCAAAAAAATGGTGGTCCGGGGTGCTCCGGCCATTGGCTGCGCCGCTGTCTACGGCATGGTGCTGGGGGAAGAACCGGAAAAGACTGCCCGCCGCCTCCGCCGCACCCGCCCCACCGCCCACGACTTGTTCTACGCCGTCGACTACATGCTGGAGCACGGCTGCTCCCTGGACGCCGCCCATGCCTATGTGGAGACCGTCATCGACAAATGCCGGCGTATAGGCCGGGTGGGGGCCCGACTCATTGAGCGGGGACAATGCATTCTCACCCACTGCAATGCCGGGGCCCTGGCCACCGTGGACTGGGGAACGGCCCTGGCCCCCCTGCGGGCGGCCAAGGACCGGGATGTTTTCGTGTGGGTGGACGAGACCCGACCCCGTCTGCAGGGGCTGCTCACCGCCTGGGAGCTGCAGCAGGAGGGCATCCGGCATGCGCTGATTGTCGACAACGCCGCCGGTTACTACATGCAGCGGGGGGAGGTGGACATGGTCATAGTGGGGGCCGACCGTATCGCCGCCAACTACGACGTGGCCAACAAAATCGGTACCTATGAAAAGGCGGTTGTGGCCCACGAAAACGACGTTCCCTTTTACGTGGCTGCGCCCGTGAGCACCTTTGACCGTTCCATAGGGAGCGGGGCCGATATCCGGATTGAGGAACGGGATGAGGTGGAGGTCACCAGGATATTTGACTATGGGCCGGAGCAGGTGCAAAATCCGGCCTTTGACGTCACTCCGGCCCGATACATCACGGGTATCATCACCGAGGACGGCATCATTACCCCGTAGGCTGACGGAGGCATACCATCAAAAGTTATATAGTAACTTGATATTCCCCCTTTTGGTCATAGCCCTGTGGTGTAGCGGCCAATCATATCGGGCTTTGGACCCGATGACGGCAGTTCGAATCTGCCCAGGGCTATGCTGGATGCTCCCGTGGTGTAGTCCGGCCAATCATTCCGGCCTTTCGAGAACCCCTGAACACCCTTAGAAAAGGTGTTTCACCCCCAGGGTTCAAAGAGAGCCGGCCACCCGGGTTCAAATCCCGGCGGGAGCATTATTTTACACGTCACATTTATATAGGTCTCTCTGTATAATATACTGTGAACACATCATGAAATATGCCGATCGGATGAGTCGACGGGTGGATGTGTACCTTCCCACCCCCGGGGAGAAGGACCGGTGGAAGCAGTTGGCGGCGGACCGGGGGATGACGCTGTCCAAGTGGGTGGTGGCTCTGGTGGAGGAGACGCTGGAGGAGGATGCCACGAGCACCTCGAAACCAGAACTGATAAAGGAACTACGGGAACTGAAAGAGGAACTGGCGGGTGTCCGGGAGAAAAACCGGCAGCTGGATATCCTGGTCGGCCAGTTGGAGACGGAGCTGCGGAGCTATCGGGCGCAGCCCTTCCTGGGCCAGGAGTACCAGGGCGTCAGAGGGTTTAGCCGGGAGCTGGTGGAGGTGCTGCGGGAAACCCGGAGGAGTGATGGCCGCCCTAAACCCGTGAGTGATGAGGACATCGTGCGGTACCTGGGGGTCAAGCTGGGTGAAACAGAGGCCATTAGGGCGCTGTCACGGCAGCTGGACATCCTGGAATCCTATGGCCTGGTGGAGTCAACTCCGAAGGGGTGGAAATGGAGGGACTAGTCACTGAACACACGAGAGATATGTCATCGAGCATACCCTCCAATGATAACTTACTGCGGTTGTATGTGGCCGATGCGCGGAGACGACGCTTAACAAAGCGGACCATTGACAACTATCGGTCCTCCCTCCGCATCTTCTTCAAGCATGTCGGTAAGCCGGCCCCTGCTGTGGATATCGATGACCTGCGGGGGTTTCTTGATTTCTTGACGGTCGACAAAGAGTTGAAGGACCCGACGATCAGCCGGTATTTCTCTGCTCTCCGGTCGTTTTATGAGTTTCTGGAGTTTGAGAACCTGGTGACTAAAAACCTGATACCCCTGTTTGGGAAACGCTATCTCCGCCAGCTATGCTTGAAGCATAATCGTGAATCGGAGCGGCAGATCATCTCGGAGGAACAAATGGTTAAGCTCATCACCAGTATCCTGGACCCGCGAGATAAAGCGGTGGTGACGCTGCTCGCCAAGACGGGCATCCGGAGAAACGAGCTCATAACTCTCGACATCGATGACATCGACTGGGTCGACTACAGCATCACCCTTAAACCCACCCGGAAACGGACAAACCGGGTTGTATTTTTTGATCATGAGACGGCGGTGATCCTCAAGAGATGGATGACCACAAGAGAGAGTCGATTACAGGGTGAAGACAAAAAGCCGCTGTTCATCAACGAGCAACAGGGACGACTCAATCGTAACGGGGTCTACGCTATCGTCACGAAATATGCACAACGGATGGGCCTCCACGATCCTACCTCCCAGAATCTCGGAAAGAAATTTTCGCCGCACAACTGCCGGCACTGGTTCACGACCATGCTCCTCCGCGGGGGAATGAAACGGGAATATGTCAAGGAACTCCGGGGCGACTCAAGGAGTGAGGCCATTGATATTTATCATCATATCGATCGGGAGGAGTTGAAAAAGGAGTATCTGGCCTGTATCCCGCAGCTGGGGGTGTTCTGAGATGGTTTCTGGTCGGTATGATAGGGGCTATGTGGTTGTTTTTCTTGAAGAGAATATGCGGCCCTTTAACTCTAACGTGTTGGTGGAGCGGCTGGTGGGTATCACGGATAGGTCTCCGCGAACGATTCGTAACTGGCTGAGGTACTATCGGGATAGGATGGATCGGGGTGATCCGGATGGCGTTGTTTATCAGAGACGGGGACGGGAGGTTTTTTACTATGCCGAGGTGCATCGGCACCATGTCGAGCGGGAACATAGGGAAACCTTGGGGCGAGTAATTCCTGAGGTTAAGGAGCAGCAACGGTTTCTGACGGAGAAGAAAAAAGAGTTGGGTGCTGCATTTTCACCGTGGCTCAGAGGGGAGGTGAAGATTCATGTCTTTAGGCTGGATATGTTAAAGGGGCGGCTGCATTATTTTGAGGGGTTGAGTTCTAAATGTAATATTGAACGGTATAGGGTAGGTTATCTTCGTCGGAATCCGGACAAAACGGATTTGGACGCGCTTTACTCTACCTGGGCTGTTTATTTTTTGGATGCAGCCTTGCTTCATCCTGATGAGGAGATTCGGGTTGTGGCCTGGGAGCATTTTGACTACTGGAGGGACCGGCGGGAGGACGAGGGGAAACAGGCGTTTCAGAGCCGGGAGGGCTCGCGTTTTATGTAACGGGAAGCATAGGTGCACTTTTTTTCTTCGAGTGGTTGCAGTTGTCCATTTAAATAGGTAGATGGTGGGGAAACTCGTTACATATCCATGGACGTACAACTTGGACTTTGGCAGGAAATGGTGGGGACTATTGTTGGTGTTGAACAACGGGGCGGGACTGTTGTGGTGACGTTTCGTCATGGTGTCGGGGTGGTGGTTCCGGGTGATGCTTTACAGTCTATAACTCAGTTGAGGACCGCGGTGGGGAAACGAGGGTCAATTTTGCGGACCGATGTCCCTGCTAGGGAGTATCTCGTACGAAAGGAGGGTGGGGAGGATGAATGATGCGAGGAGGAGGTATAATCGTATGTACAACCAGAGGTGTCCTGTGGTATCGTTGAGGTTGACGCCTGAGCGTAAATTTGTTCTGGATACGTATCGGTATCCGGGGGAGAGCTACGGGGACGCCTATGTTCGGGCTGTGGATGAAATGGATCGCATTGATTCCGTGGCATATAAAGCACGGGCTGAGGGCTATGCGAGGGGCTGGGCTCAGGCTCGTAAGTACATTGTTCGTTTTCCCTGTTGGAAATGCGGTGGTCTCGTACCGCTTGATCCTTATGATACGTATTGGATGGATCGTATTGCGCGCTTTCTCATCCAGAATCGATGGGGTCACGAGTGGTGTCCCCGATGATCCTGGCGTCTGCATGTCGATAGAGGGGTAGTTGTTTACGTATGGTATACGTGTCGTCCACTTTTTGTTTACGGTGTGTTTACGGTGTGTATACTTTTTGCGTACATGTCGTAGACGGGCACCAATTTTTTTGAAGGATATGATTTTGTGGAGTTGTGATGACGTCTCATTGTAGCTCTGTCCTGCGTCATCGATGGACGGGGGTACGTATGGGGGGGATTTTGGTTGTGCTCCCGGTTGGTTGGTGTATACCTGTGAGTGATCTACGGACATCCTGCGTCATCAATCGAAGGAGGTACGGGGGGTATGTGGGTCGTTACCAGGTAGGGTAATTATCGGTTCGTGGTTCTGTCAGGATGGTAAAAAGTGAGAGTGTTAAAGGGGAATTCTCAGGTAATTACCGAGTAATTACTGTGTAATTACTTGGTCGTTACTTTGTCAGGTCGGTCATACTGTTGCGAATTCGGGTGATTGCTCATATTCTCACACATATAAAAATAACGTAATCACCCGCAAACTTAACAGAACCGAACCAGCGAACAAAACCATCCGTCAGCGCACATGAACAGAGAAAGGAGGCCGAAGTCAATAAAATCCTTTGTTGAGATCAGCGCATCGCCTGAACGACCTTAACTGAATAGGATGGCTATTAACAGATAGTTATTCTCACTAGAATTAACGCTAAGCAAAACAATTTGATATTGCTCATACAGACCTATTCGCAACATATTGAATAGCCTTAGAATCATTGCCCCTAGTGGTAGTTAAGTTGCTATGATATAGTGTTGCGAAATCGAAAAGTATTACCAAAATAGCAGCAAGAAAACCAGTTCGTTAGGCTTCGGAGCAGCCTTAAAAAATGTGGTTGAAGGGGATGGCTCAGTGGCTCTTGTGTTAGCCTAACGGAATTGAAATTGCCATTAATGGTTTGATGCTATAAAAACATATAAATTGAGTTTACCGATGTAGAATGTGGTGGGAGAATGATTTGGAGGAAACAACTAATAGTCTTCGTTTTGCTTGCGATGGTATTGGGCGTTACATCTGCCAATCCAGTTGAATATGGAAAAGATATTGATGGGGCAGATGTAGGAATACTGGTAAATATAGATA
>DSCA01000183.1 GCA_011049295.1 Thermoplasmatales archaeon | reverse complement strand
TTGCCTGACGCCACTTCCCGCTACAGTAATCGGTGGTTGAAACAAAAAATATGAGAGAAAATTCTCTAATGTGACAAAGTCAAATTAAAATCCCTGAAATTTTTTTACTTTCCGAAGTACTGTTAATGTCCTTCTATTTTGCAGGCAACCGGAAAGGTCTATGTACTCGCTGCCCATAGATGTTCCGGGTGACCGACATCCTGGAAGACTTCCTCGTCCCCCTGGGGGTCATAGCCCTGGCCGAGCTGGGAGACAAAACCCAGGTATCCCTGCTGCTGCTCACCTCCCAGACCCGCCGCCGCCTCCACCTCCTGGCCGGGGTCATGCTGGCCTTTTTCATCGTGGACGGTGTGGCCATCGCCGCCGGGGCCTGGGTGGCCACCGTGGTGCCGGAGCGGCTGCTTCGCCTGACGTCGGCGGCGGTGTTCATCGCCTTCGGAGCCTACATGCTTCTCTCTCCCCAGGAAAAAGAAGAGACCTCCCTTTTCCGCCGCGGGGCCTTCACCTCCGGTTTTCTACTCATCCTGGCCACCGAGTGGGAAGACAAGACCCAGCTGGCGGCGGCCCTGTTTGCCACCCGCTTCCATCCCTGGCTGGTGCTGGGGGGGACCCTGGCCGCTTTGGCCGCTCTCTCCGCGGCAGCCGTCCTGCTGGGGGGCTGGTGGCGGAAAAGGTAGACCGCCGCTCTCTCACCCTGACCGCCGGTGTGCTGTTCGTGGCTCTGGGGGTGGCGTTTGCCCTGCTCCCCTGAATGCACAGCAATCTTTAAGTGAAGGCGGGGAATACTGTGATGATTACCATGCCGGGTTTTACCAAGCGATGTATGGCGCTGAGTATGGTTTTTGTTTTTCTTACCACCATGGGGATGGGATACGGATGGGGCCTCGACGGCCCGGACGACTACCAGCCTGTCACTCCTGCCATCGCCCACCAGGCGGCCCGTGCCCATCTTGATACGCTGGGATATGCCGACTGCTCCCTGTCCGGCATGGCGCCGGTGTACAGCCACCATGGCGTCCTGCTCTGTTATCTGTTCGATCTGCATCCCCAGGGCTATATGGCGGTGGCCGCCCATCGCTGTCTGCCCCCGGTGATTGCCTACTCTCTCACCTCCTCCTGGCGGGGCTTCGGGGGGGAGAACCCGCTCCTCGACCTCCTCGTCGGCGACCTCTCTGTCCGGATGCTATACCGGGACGACCCGTCCCCGCATGCGGCGACAGACATCCGCCGGGCCTGGGAACGATATCTGAGCCCTCCTCCCCGCCCGCACACCGCTTTTCAGCAGTGGCCGCCCCGGGGCTCAACCTCCACCGGAGGCTGGGTGGAGACCACCTGGAGCCAGGATGTGCCCTACAACGACCTGTGCCCCATGGACACCCGGGAGGGAAAGCGCAGCATCGCCGGCTGCCCGGCCGTGGCCATGGGCCAAATCCTTCATTACCATCAAACCGTCAACGGCGTCCGGTTCAACGACAGCGATGACTACCTGCACAACTATGCGGGGCGCCGCTACACCATCGACGACGACCACCTGGCCTACGATTTTCCCTCTTTCCCCCAGCTGAACCACCACCTGGCCGCCCTGGAGGAGCACTATGCCCAAGGCCGGGAGCCCACGGAGCAGGAGATTGCCGCCCTCATTTTCGCCTGCGGAGTGGCCGCCGAGCAGGTGTACACCGCCCAGGCCTCCGGCACCTTCGGGGTCGACCAGGCCTGCCAGGCCTACGACCGCTTTGGCATCGACCACACCTTCATGGACCAGGACGGCCCGGAACTGTACGGACGACTGGCCATGAATATGATGGATGGCCTGCCCGCCCACCTGGCGGTGGTCAACGAGGACTGGACCGCCGGTCACAACCTGGTGGTGGACGGCTACAACACCAATCACTTCTTCCATCTCAACTTTGGCTGGGGCGGCACCTACGACGGCTGGTACCGGCTGCCCCAGGAGATGCGCTTCGAGCTGACGGTCGTCGAAGGCGTGCTTCTGGACATCATGCATGCCGCCGCCGGCTCCGATGTGTACTGCCGGGGAAGCCTCCGCTGGGCGGATATAGCCCCCGGAGAAACGGTTACCGGCTCCTTCACGGTTGCCAACGTGGGAGCGCCCCATTCCGCCCTGAACTGGTCCGTGGCCCAGCACCCCGACTGGGGCACCTGGGAGATCAGCCCGGACAGGGGCACGGGTCTACGGGTGGGAGAGGAGACCCAGGTCACGGTGACGGTGACCGCGCCCCACACCATGCTGCGCAACTTCACCGGCTACCTGAAGGTGGTCAACCAGGACAACCCCGACGACTGCTTCATCGTCCAGACCTCGCTGGCCACCCCCCACGTCCATCAGCCCCTCTGGCTGCGCCTGCTCACGGTCCTGGGTCAGCGCTTTCCGTGGCTGACCTTGCCCTTCCCGGTGGCATAAATCGGGCTATCCTCCTCTGGGATGGATGCACGGTGACCAGGAGGGCCAAGCAGAGGACCGCCGCTTCCCGTCAAAATAACCCAGTGGTTTCATCTGGTGACCTCTGGGGGGGTTCTCTCGGGAGATCCCGCACAGGTATTATGCTGGGTGCAAAACGTTTTAACCCCCTGCTCCCATGCCCCTGCATGGACCCCGTCAGCCGCTTTGTTTTCGAGCTGGGACAGCTGCGGCGCATCCGGCATGAGGGCTGGACCCTGGCCGGGGTGGAGAAGCCGGAGAGCGTGGCCGAGCATTCCCTGCGGGCCGCCCAGATTGCATACCTCCTGGCGGTCATGGAAGACCACGAAAACCCGGCGGAGGCCTGCGCCATGGCCGTCTTCCACGACGTGGGAGAAACCCGGATTGGGGACCTGCACAAGGTGGCCAACCGCTACGTCAGCGCCGATGAGCAGCGGGCGGTGAGGGAGCAGACCGGGCCTCTGGGGGAGATGGGCAGCGCCATCCTGGACCTGTGGATTCAGGTGGAGGAGGGAAGCAGCACCGCCGGGGTCATAGCCCGCGACGCGGACCTCCTGGAGATGGCGGCCACCGCCCGGGAATACGTGGAGGCCGGCCACCCCTCGGCCGCCTCCTGGATAGACAACATTGCCCCCCGCCTCCGCACCCCCTCTGCCCGGCGCCTCCTGCAGTCACTGCGCACAACCTCCCCTCACTCCTGGTGGCAGGGACTGAAGGAGATGGATTAGACACGCTGGATTGGACGGATAGACCCCCGCCGAGAACCCAGGCAATGTGGTCACACACGGAAAGAGATGATGGATTGAGTTATTCACTCAGCATCTCTTATTTTATGGTTTCATTCATATCAAAAATTTACCTGTGACCGCCAGTCAAAGTTTGCTGAATCCTCATACCATTCAGGCCAGTCAGTACACCATTCGGGAACGGATACATTCCTTACCCGGTCTAAGGAGGGTTGATATGGTTTCACATCTATAATGGGGGTGTCTGGCTCTGCGTCCATGGGAGAAATATTGATGATTCCATCATCAAAATCTATGTTACCAACAGATACCACGGTAAGGGCTATGGGATTGGGTCGGATAGGGGCGCGTGTGGAGAAGACGCCCATCTCGCGCGGTGCTTTCTTGTACAGATGTCCAAGTATCAATTTATCCCTATCCTCTTCGCTATCATTTAAATGGCACCACCACAACACATTAACATGTGAAAAGCCATCAAGTCCTTTTAGTGCGGGTATATATTCTTCTTTTATTTCCAGAAAATACTTCTCTTCTTTTTTTCTAACATAGCCAACCGGTTTTATTTCATATTTCATTTTGTTCGTCTCCAACTATTCAATTTTTCATCTAGTGGATTCCTCGTTTTGTATTCGCCATCTTAACGCCCTTTGCCATCCACCCCTACTATTAATGTATTCTGATGATGAAATAACTATGTGCCTCTAACACGTACTTAACATGGTCCGTCACCCGCAGGCCCCAGGACCATTTCCATAACTCGAATCTGGGGACAAGATTCTCCTCCCTGCTTGCATTTTCAACAACATTTAAATAATTCGAGGTGTATGTATCTGAGGAGAATAGGATGGGATTCTTCGGCAGACTCAAGGCAGTGTTTCAGTCCATTCTGGGAAAGAAACACGTCAGGATTGGTATCTACGGGCCGCCCAACGCCGGGAAAACCACGCTGGCCAACCGCATCGCCCGGGACTTCAGCGGAGATGTGGTGGGCTCGGTGTCCGAGATTCCCCATGAGACCCGGCGGGCCCAGCGCAAGGACAACGTGGTGGTTCAGAATGGTGCCTCCTCCCTGACCATCGACATCATCGACACCCCGGGGATTGCCACCAAGGTGGACTTCCACGACTTCATGGAGCACGGGATGAACGAGGAGGACTCCAAGCGCCGGGCCAAGGAGGCCACGGAGGGGGTCATCGAGGCCATCCGGTGGCTGGACAACGTGGACGGGGTCATCTTGCTCATGGACAGCACCCGCAATCCCTTCACCCAGGTGAACGTGACCATCATCGGCAACCTGGAGGCGCGGGACCTGCCGGTGCTCATCGCGGCCAACAAAATCGACCTGGACGGCTCCACCCCGGCCACCATCAAATCGGCCTTCTCCCAGCACGAGGTGATACCCATCTCGGCTCTCACCGGCTACAACATCGACACCCTGTACGAGGGCATGGTCAAGGTGTTCGGCAAGGGACGGAGGAAATAACATGACGGATGTCAAGGTCAACCTGGTGAGCAGCCAGAAGCTGGAGAGCATGTCCGCCGAGGAAAAAATCTCCTACATCCTCAGGGAGGTCAAGCAGGGAGAGGTGCTGGTGCTGGAGAGGGGGCTCACCCCCCAGGAGCAGAGCCAGCTGATTGAGCGCACCATGGAGAGCATCGACACCGACGGCAAAAAACACAAGTTCATCGGCATCGAGATGGAGGGCTACCGGGACGACGGCAGGCCCACCTGGCTGCAGAAGGTGCTGGGGGTCATCCGGCCCCCCCGCATGACGGTGATTGGCCCCGCGGACAAGCTGAAGACCATTCACAAGGACAACGACGTCATTCAGACCATCATCCTGGGGAAATAGCATGCCTCACCAGTGTCTCCAGTGCGGCAAGATATTCAAGGAGGGCTCCACTGCCATTCTCCGGGGCTGCCCGGACTGCGGGGGCAAAAAGTTCTTTTTTACCAGGGTTCCGCTGAGCGAGGAGGAGCGCCAGGGCCTGATCAAGGAAACCCAGGTGGACGTGGAGGCCATCACCAAAATCATCGAGGAGCGCACCGGTCAAACCCTGGAGGAGAGCGACGAATGGCTGCACATCCAGCCGGAGAACATCAGGGACATCCTGGCCGAAATAGAGGAGAAGAAGCGCCAGGTCACTGAATCCCTGGAGCAGGAGAAGGACAAGGTGGAAAGCATCGCCGTGGACGACGTGGGCTCCTACCGCATCAACCTCCAGCGGCTCATGGAGGACGAGTCCATCATCATCCACAAGGACGGTTCCTACCTCATCCATCTGCCCTCCCTGCTCACCGGGGCCAGGGAGAAGTAATAAATAGCGTCTGCCGATGCCCAAGCAATGAGCAGCGACATCGACATCACCCGCGCCATTTTCGAGTCCTACAGCCAGAGGTTTCTCCAGTCCGTCAGCATGGACGTGGCGGTGGTGGGTGCCGGACCCTCGGGGCTCACCGCGGCCCGTTACCTGGCGGCGGCCGGCAAAAAGGTCTGCGTGTTCGAGCGCAAGCTGTCCCCGGGGGGCGGCATGTGGGGCGGGGGCATGAGCTTCCCGGTCATCGTGGTGCAGGAGGCGGGCCGGGAGATTCTGGAGGAGGTGGGGGTGCGCTGCCGACGGCATGGCCCATATCATGTGGCGGATTCCATCGAGGCCACCGCCAAAATCATCGCCGGAGCAGTTGATGCGGGGGCCACCATTTTCAACGCGGTGACCGTGGAGGACGTGATGGCCTCTCAGGACAAAGTCTGCGGAATTGTGGTCAACTGGACCGGGGTGCTGGCAGCCGGCATGCACGTGGACCCCCTGTCCCTGGAGGCCCGGGCGGTGGTGGATGGCACCGGTCATCCCTCCGAGGTCTGCCGCATCGTGGAGCGCAAACTGGGCCTGCGGACCCCCACGGGCCGGGTGGAGGGAGAAAAATGCATGTGGGCGGACGAGGGGGAGCGTCTGACTCTGGAAAACACCAGGGAGGTCTATCCCGGGCTGTACACCACGGGCATGGCCTCCAACGCGGTGATGGGCTCGCCCCGCATGGGTCCCATCTTCGGGGGCATGCTGCAGTCGGGCAAAAAGGTGGCCGACCTTATTCTGGAAAAACTGTAGGCTATTTCCGCTTCACTTCGATGGTGTCGCCGGCGTAGATGCGCATGCTGTCCTTGGCGGCGATGGTGGTAACACCCGTCTGCTCGGTAATCCAGGTGGCCTGCTCGGCGGCCAGGGGGATGGCCTTCATGCCCAGGTGGGTGAGAATGGCAAACTCCGGTTGCACCTCCTGGATGAGCTGGACGGCGTCTTCGGCTGACAGGTGAAAGGGGATACGCATCCCCCGGGGGCGGGTCATGCATACCACCAGGATGCGTGCTCCCTGATGGGGACGGGCCAGTCCCTCGAAGTATTCGGTGTCCCCGGTGTAGGAGATGATGCCGTTGTTGAGGTGGAGCTTGAAGCCAACTCCCGTTTCGTCGGAGTGACGGGTGGGGGTGGCCTTGACCTTGTACCATTCCTTGAGGGTGAACTCGTCGCCGGGACGGACCGCCTTGGCCTCCCTGACCAGGGACAGGTGGTAGTTGGAGAGGGGGCTGTAGTCGGTGCTGCCGTTGAGCACGCTATGGCTGCCCACCACCACCCCCCGCCGGTGCTTGCCTCCCATGGTCATGGCCTCCATGAGAATCTCGGCGTCGTTGTAGTGGTCGGGATGGCAGTGGGACACCAGGATGGCATCGGTCTGGGTGGGGTCCAGCCCGACGCCGATCATGCGCACCAGGGCTCCCGGGCCGGGGTCGAGGTGGATGAGGATGCCTCTGTCCGCTATGTAGATGCCGCCGGTGGAGCGTTTCTGGAGGATGGTGGCAAAGCGTCCCCCTCCAGTGCCAATGAAGGTCAGTTTGGCCATCAAAATCTATATACCCTTCTCCCTATTATAGTTTGGTGATATAGTGGACCTCATCTCCCTGATCATCGGTTTTGTGGTGGGCATCGTGGCGGTGTCCATCGCCATCGAACTGGGCTGGAAAAAAGAGGCTCCCGTCCAGACCTGCAAGATTGCCCGCCAGTGGAAGATGTCGGAGATACCCCAGCCGCGCATCGTGGCCGAGAGGCTCCAGATGCAGCCCCCCGGCAATGCTCAGGTGGTGGTGCAGACCCACACCGCGTTTTCCAAGGGCGCCAAGCAGCATCCCGGGGTCACCGGCAACTTCGTCCTGGGGTCCGACCGGGCCCTGATTTTCGCCGGGGATATCCGTGAGGACCAGATGGTCTTTCGGACCGTGGACGATGCCATCCTCCGCCACCTCCGCAGCCAATTCCACAGCTACTGGGAGGACAGCCGGGAGGGCGAGGAGGGCACCCAGATGCGGGGCAAGGGACGGCTGACCGTGCGGGGCGTGGTCAAAGCCGTGGTCCCCTATCGCGACCAGTACCTCATCCGCCTGTCCACATCCGAGGGGCTGATGGGGGTCCTGGTCAACGAGCGCCTGGAGCTGGAGGGAAGCAAGATAGAGGTGGACGGAGAGATGGTGGGCGAGGAGCGGCCCTTCGTGAGAGCCTATCATATCGAAGTGCTGGCCTAATATGAGCATTCTCATCAGAGACGCCCTGGTGCTCACCCAGGACGCAGAGAGGAGCATAGCCCGCAAAGACGTTTTTATCGAGGACGGCCGGATTGCCGAGGTCAGCCCCCGGGTTCCCGTGGAGGCCTCGTACGTGATTACCGGGCGCAACCTGGTGATGCCCGGCCTGGTCAACACCCATACCCATCTCCCCATGACCCTTATGCGGGGCTACGGTGACGACCTGCCCCTGGAGCAGTGGCTGACCCAAAAAATTTGGCCTGTGGAGCAGCGCCTCACCGCCGACCTGGTGGCCGCCGGCACCCGCCTGGCCCTGCTGGAGATGGTGGCCAGCGGGACCACCTGCGTGGCCGACATGTATTTTTTTGAGGACACCACTGCCCGCATCTGTCGGGAGATGGGCATGCGGGCTTTTCCCGGTTTTTCCATCATTGACTTCGACACCGCGGAGATGGCGGCGGAGGAGATGATCCCCGCCTGCGAGGCCTTCCTCCGGCAGTGGCGCCGGGACGACCTGATTTCCCCGGTGGTGGCGCCCCATTCAACCTATTCCTGCTCGCCGGAGACCCTGAGCGCCGCAGCCGAGCTGGCCCGGCGTTACGACGTCTACCTCCACACCCACTGCTCGGAGACCAGACAGGAGGTGTACGAGGTGGTGGAGCGCTACGGATGCCGCCCCCTCGAGCAGCTGGAAAAGACGGGGGCTCTCTCCGATAAAACCATTCTGGCTCACTGTGGATGGATCACCAAGGAGGAGGTACGGACCATCGCCCGGGCGGGGGCCTGCGTGTCCCACAACCCGGTGAGCAACATGAAACTGGCCACCGGGGGCTACACCCCCCTGCCCGAGCTTTTGGCCGCCGGGGCCACCGTCACCCTGGGCACCGACGGGGCGGCCAGCAACAACACCCTGGACCTGCTGGAGAGCATGAAGTATGCCGCCCTCATTCACAAGCACCACCGGTGGGATGCCACCGTGGCGGGTGCCCAGCAGGTTCTGGATATGGCCACCGTCAGCGCCGCCCGCTTTCTGGGCCTGAGCGCCACGGTCACCGAGGGGGCGGCGGCGGACCTGGCGGTTATAGACCTGGACGCGCCGGGTCTGGTCCCCCTGCACGACCCCGTTTCCCAGGTAGTCTACGCCGCCCAGGGGGGCCACGTGTCCTCCACCATCATCAACGGCAAGCCGGTGATGCTGGAGCGTGCCTTCCCCCTGTTCGACGCCCAGGCGGTCATGGACCATGCCCGGCAGGCGGCGCACCAGCTGGTGGACGGCCGAAGATATTTTTAAATGCCGGAGACGCTTTGTTTAGTATGACCCCGATTCGGGACTGTACGCCGGCCGACCTGCCGGAGGTGGTGGTCATCGAGCAGCAGTCCTTTAACCATCCCTATCCACTGGCCGTGTTCACAAAATATCTGCGGGCCACCTTTCTGGTGGCGGAACTGGGCCAGCGCCTGGCGGGCTACATCATCGGGATAAAAATGGGCGACAAAACCCTGATCGTGTCCCTGGCCGTCCATCCCCTTTACCGGCGACGGGGCGTGGGGGCCTCCCTGGTGCAGCGCCTCATGGAGCGCCTGCCGTCGTCGGTCACCGAAATCCAGGTGCGACCCAGCAACGCGGCCGCCCTCGGCTTTTATCCCACCCTGGGCTTTGAGCGCAAACAGGTCATTCCCCGCTACTATGCCAACGGCGAGGACGCCGTGGTCATGGTCAGGCGGAGAGGTCCAGAATAGCCTGGGCGATGTCCCCATCCGCCTTCTGCAGGGCGGCCCGGGCCTCTTCCCTGCTCCTGCCCGTTTTTTCCGCCACCAGGGCCACGTCCTGGGGGCTGAGCCGGTCCACAATCTTCGGGGTGCCGCTGACTTGGTAGGTTTTTTCCCCCTTGACGTTCATCACGCTGACGCTGGCCCCAGTGAACACGTACTCCCGGTCGGCGGTGCGGATGATGACCTCCTCCACCCCCTCGATTTCGTCCACGGACATCCCCATGCGCTTCATGATCTTCTGGAGCTGCCGGGGGTCCACGTTGGGCATCATATGCAAACGTTATATAGTGTCCCTGTTTAACTTTTTGGTATGCATCCCACGGAAGTCCGGGTGTTGGATGCCAATGCCGCCCATCACGGCGTGCCCCAGGCGATGCTGATGGAAAACGCCGGTCGGGGGGTGGCGGAGGCGGCCCTTGAGAACTTCGATTTTTCCCGCTGCCTGGTGCTGTGCGGACCCGGCAACAACGGGGGGGACGGGCTGGTGGCGGCCCGCCATCTCTGCCCGGAGCGGCAGGTGACAGTGCTGCTGGCCAGGGAGCCCTCCTCACCCCTGGCCCGGGCCAACCTGCGCCGGGCAAAAAAGAACGCCATCTCCGTGCACGGATACAGCCGGGAGGCGCTACTGGAGTTGCTCGAAGAAAGCGACCTGGCCATCGATGCCCTGCTGGGCATCGGAATCACCGGGGCCCTCCGCCCCCCCTTCGATGACATCGTCCAGACCCTCAACCAGTCGCCGGTGGCGGTGCTGGCCGTGGACGTCCCCACCGGGCTGGGAAACAACCTGGCCGTTGAGCCGGACCTCACAGTCACCTTTCACGACCTCAAGGATGGCATGACCGAGGCCAACAGCGGAACCATACTGGTCCACGACATCGGCATACCCCGGGAGGCGGTGGAGCAGGTGGGACCGGGAGACATGGCCTTCTATACTCCATTCCGCCAGCGGTCGCACAAGGGGCAGAACGGGGTGGTGCTCACCATCGGCGGCGGGCCCTTCACCGGGGCCCCGGCTCTGGCCGCCCTGGCCGCCCTGCGCACCGGGGCCGACCTGTCCCTGGCGGCGGTGCCGGAGCGGGCCCAGCCCGTGGTGGCCTCTTTTTCACCTGATCTGATAACCGTTTCCCTGCCTGGAGGTCACCTGCAGCCATCCCACCTGGAAACCCTGCGCCCCCATCTGGAAAAGGCGGACGCCGTCGTCCTGGGGCCCGGACTGGGATCCCATCCCCAGACCCGGGAGGCGGCCGGCGAGGTCATCGACGCCTGCCTGTCCTCCGGCAAACGACTGGTGGTGGATGCCGATGCCATTGAGGCGTTCGGCGAGCGGAACGGCAGGGAAAGAACGGTTATCACCCCTCATGCCGGCGAATTCGCCCGGCTGACCGGCGTCTCCCTGACCGATGACCGGGAGGAGCGCATGCAGGCGGTGCGGCGGGCGGCGGAGGAGCGCAACTGCACCCTGCTGCTCAAGGGATGGGTGGATGTCATCTCCGACGGTCGCAGCGTCAAGCTCAACCACGTCCACAACCCGGGCATGACCGTGGGGGGGACCGGGGACGTGCTGTCCGGCATCGCCGGCGCCCTGCTGGCCAGGAATGTCCCGGCCTTCAATGCCGCCCGCATGGCCGCCTTCATCAACGGCTCCGCCGGCAACCGGGCTCTCGCCGTGAAAAGCTACGGCCTGACCGCCTCCGACCTGCTGGACTACATCCCCGGGGTGATAAAGGAGCATGTGGACCGCTGACGTCGCCAGGTTTTTATAAGGCGGCATCCATTATTTACCATGAAGGGATTCCTCTTCCTGTGGTTCGTGCTGAACCTCATAGCCCTGTTCGGCTCCTGGATGAGCATCCAGTATTCGCCGGACACCCTGTGGCAGTCCCCCTACTTCCACCTGCTGGGCATCATCTCCCTGTTCTTCATCCTCAACCTGCCCTTCTACATGGCCTTCGAGCGCCTGCGGGAATACGGGTGAGAGACGTGGAGGTGCCCTTTTTTGTGGTTAACGCCTTCACCGACCGGGCCTTTATGGGCAACCCGGCCGGAGTGGTTCCGGATGCCACTCCTCTGGATGAGGAGCAGATGCAGCTCCTGGCCGCCGAGCTGAAATGCTCGGAGACCGCCTTTGTGCTCCCCAGCTCACGGGCCCACTACCGGATTCGTTTCTTCACCCCCCTGCGGGAGGTGGACCTGTGCGGCCATGCCACCGTTGCCGCGTTCTCCGTGCTCCGCCGGCAGGGCAGCGTGAGCCAGGGTCAGGTGACCATGGAGACCGGGGCCGGGGTTCTGCCCATCCACATCCGCGGGGAGCAGGTCTTTATGGAGCAGGCCGCCCCCCGGTTCAAAGAGGCACCGGTGGCCCCTGAAGAGGTGGCCCAGGCCCTCCGCATTTCGCCCCACGAGATGGATCGGCATCCCCTGGAATCCGTCTCCACCGGCCTGTGGTCCCTCCCCGTGCCCGTCGCCCGGCGCCGCACCCTGGAAAACATGCGGCCGGACTTTGACGCCGTGGCCGAGGTCTGCCGCCGGTGTGAGGTGGGAGCCCTTTTTGTCTTCACCCTGGACACCCTGTACCCGGACTGCCTGGTCCATGCCCGCTGCTTTGCCCCCCTGTACGGGGTCCAGGAGGACCCGGTGACCGGCACCGCCAACGGGGCCCTGGGCGCCTACCTGCACCGGCACGGCCTGCTGGAGCGCAACCCCTATACGGCGGAGCAGGGCTACGAGATGGGGCGGGGCGGGCTGGTGACAGTGGAGGTGGCCCCGGAAAAGGTGCGGGTGGGCGGCGGGGCCTATGTGGCCCGGCAGGGGACCCTGTACCTCTAGATCGCTAGATCAGGGGCCCGACTTCCTGTTCCACCGCCTGCAGAATGGTGCCTTTTTTGATCAGCGTGCCGATGGCCTCGATGTCAGGAGCCAGGGAGCGGTCCTCGGTGACCGGGGGCACCTGCTTCCGAATCACGGTGCGGGCGGCCCGGCTGGCCGGCGACGGCTGCAGATCATGAAACTCCAGGGCCTGGGCGGCGGTGAGAAACTCGATGGCCACCACCCGCTGCGTGTTGTCCACGATGCACCGGGCGTGGCGGGCGGCGGTGGCCCCCATGGACTGGTAGTCTTCCTGGTTGGCAGAGGTGGGAATGGAATCCGCCGAGGCGGGATGGACCAGGGTCTTGTTTTCGCTGACCAGGGAGGCGGCCACGTACTGGGGGATCATCAGCCCCGACTGCAGCCCCGGGTTGGAGGTCAGGAAGGGAGGCAGGCCGGACAGGTGTTCATCCACCAGGCGGGCGATGCGCCGCTCGGCAAAACAGCCCAGGTTGGCCACGGCCAGGCCCAGCAGGTCCAGGGCCAGGGCGAGGGGTTCCCCGTGAAAGTTTCCCCCTGATAGAACCCGGTCAAACACCAGCGGGTTGTCGGTGGCCGCGTTAATCTCTATTTCCAGCACCCGGTGCACGTGGGCAAGCGTGTCGTGCACGGCCCCCAGCACCTGGGGCAGGCAGCGCAGGGCGTAGGCGTC
>DSCA01000041.1 GCA_011049295.1 Thermoplasmatales archaeon | reverse complement strand
GGACCGGTGATGTGCTCTGGGGCTCTCCGGCCTCCGGAGAGGAGGGGAGCTCCGCGGACCGCTCCACCGAGGTGGGAGAAGAGGGAGTGGACCGGGGAACGGCCACCGTGGCCGCAGTGAAGCCTTCATGCTGCGGGACGGATGCAACAACTACCGAAAGGCCTGCCGCCAGCAGCAGCAGGGACACACCAAAGGCGATAGTTTTCTGCATGACAAACTATCACAATGGGCCTATTTAAGCTTTTGGCGCCCGTCCATGGCCTCCAGGATAGCCGCCTCCACCTCCGTCGGGGGCAGACTGGTGGTGTCCACCACCACGTCGTAGATGGACAGGTCGTCCAGGTCGATGTCGTAATAGCGGCGGTAACGCTTTTTTTCGCTGGCCTCCCGGGCCTCTATCTCCCGGCGCACCGTCTCCAGGCTTTCCCCCTCCCGCTCCGCCACCCGCCGCACCCGCTCCTTCTCCATACAGCTCAGCCATATCTTGAAGGCGGGAATGCTGTTTCGATGGGCAATCCACCCCGCCAGCCGCCCCTCCAGAATCAGGTGGCCGGCTGCCAGCAGCATCTCCTGCTTTTTGTCCAGAGCCCGGTCCACCTCCGGGTGCTCCTCGCAGTAGGCACCGAACTCCGCCAGGGTCATGCCCCGCTCCCGGGCCAGCTCCCGGAACAGGTGGCCAGCATACACGTAGGGCAGATGCAGTGTTTCCTGCAGGCGCCGGGCGGTGGTGGTGGTGCCGCTGCCGGGCAATCCGCCGATGGTGATGCTATCCCGCATGGGCTTCCGCCTTCCGCTCCTTCCAGGACAGTATCTTGAAAGCGTACTGGATGACCTGGGTGAGGGGAATGGACAGCAGCATGTAGAGGAGAATCCAGTTGGGAAAAATGGCCGTCTTGTCGAACATGTTGACGTGCATGGCCCAGGGGACATCCACGTAGTAGTAGGTGGAGTTCATGAGAAAGTCCCATATCCAGGTGAACACGGGAATAATCACGATGAAGGTGATGGGCATGACTTTCATCTGCTTGGATGAAACCTCGGTCTGCCTCTTCATCAGCTCCGGCTGCAGTTTCTCCAGCTTCTTTATTTTGTAGGTGTTGTTGTCCAGACGGGCCTGCCGGTATTCCTTCTGAAACTTGGACATTATGGCCTGGTTTCTGGCCATGGCAATCCAGTCCATGGTGAAGTGGCGAATGACCGTGGTGATGAAAATCATCACCGACCCGGCCAGAAAAATGGTGAGCACCGGAAACTGGTGGTCAAACCCCAGCAGGGGGAAAAAAACCGCTCCCACCGCGTCGGCCAGCGTGCCCCGCAGCCCCTCGTCGAACAGCACCAGCATGGCCAGCATCAGCATAAAGAAAAACAGCATGGACGAGGACTGCTTCTTCTGGGCCGCCATGTTACCCCAGGGCCTGCACAATCTGGTCGGCCGCTTCCTCCAGCCGGCCCTCCCTGTTGTGGATTATTTTCACCGTGGCTCCCACCAGGGTGGCATAGGTCATGGCCGCCATGCGGTTCATCATCTGATGCTCCTCCATCTCCTCCACCGTGTCCGGGTCCCGCTGCCGCACGTCCTGGTCTTTGCTGCGCCGGGCGGCAATCTCCTGCGGGGAGGCCTCCACCAGAATGACCAGGCGAGGCCGGAGGCGCTTCAGAATGTCATAGGGGAAGCCGGGCAGGTAGCCGGCCGGGGTCTTGATGGTGCAGTGGGTGTCCACCACCACGTCGCCCATCTCGGCCACCCGGTCCGCGGTCATCTCCTGCAGCTGGCGCTGCCGCTCCACGGGCAGTGTGCGCATGGCGTCCCGGTCCTCCACCCCCATCTTCTCCCGGGCCAGGTCGAACATCACCGTGCCGTAGGTGACAAACTTCAGGGGCTTTTTTTCCAGGGCCTTCTGCATCACGGTGGTCTTGCCGGCCCCCGGAATGCCGGAGAGGATCACCACCATATTACTCCACCCCCAGGAACTTGCGCAGCACGGGGTGCATTTCCATGGCCTGCTCCCGGGCAATCTGCTCGTACAGGCGGATGACGATGCCCACGGTAAGCAGCACGCCGGTGCCGCTGGTGTTGCCCACGGTGCCGATGAGGTCGGCAAAGATGGCCAGGGCGGCCACCATCACCGAACTCAGCACGGTCAGGGCCGGGATGTAGCGGTACAACACCTTCTTCAGAATGCGGGGGTCGCGCCGGAAGCCCGGGATCTGCATGCCGCTACTCTCAATCTGGCGGGCCACGGCCTCCGGACCCATGTTGGTGGTCTCAATCCAGAATTTGCCGAAGAAAATGGCCCCGATGATGAAGATGGTGGAATACACCAGGATGCGCACCACCATTTGCCAGGGGTCATGCCCGGACAGGTACTGAGAGTACTTGGGGTCAATCATGGGAAACAGCCAACTGTACAGCCCCTGAGGGCCGTTCAGATACCAGGCAGCCCCGGCTACGGGCTGCGTGGAGCCGGCAGGAAATTTCCCCACCCACCAGGCGCCGCCCAGCACCGGGATGTTGCTGAGGCGGGTATAGAAAAGAAGGGCGAACATGTTCACGTTGGCCAGCAGGGCGGACATCAGAATCACCGGAATGTTTGATGCATACAGCAGCCGGAGGGGATAGCGGCCCCGGGCCCCTCTCACCCGGGCGTGGGTCAGCGGCAATTCCACCCGTGACGATTCCGCATACACCACCACCAGGAAAATGATGGCAGTGCCGATGAGGGCGATAATGGGATTGGGCGGAGAGATGAAAATCCGCTCGAAACCGCCGCCCACTAGGTCGCCCAGCGACATCTGGTTGACCATGTAGAAGGTTTTGGGAATGGTGCCCGCCGGGGGGTTGGAGATGCTGAGGGCTCCCTCTCCCTGCGGCAGCCAGTTGAAGGTTCCGGTGATGATGGCCTGGGACACGCCGGCGGCGATAAACAGGGACACGCCGGAGCCGATGCCCCACTTGGATATCAACTCGTCCATCCAGAACACGATGAAGCCGCCCATGAAAAGCTGGGCGATGATGACGGAGCGTGCCCCCGTGGTTCCCAGGGAGCTGATGAGGGAGTCGCTGGGAGAAAGATAGCCGAACACCTGGGGAATGGCTTCCACCAGGATCATGACCATGATGACTACTTTCTGCACGCCCTGATACAGGGCCTTGTCCTCTTCGTTCTGGAGGTCCAGTTTGATGATTTTGGCCCCCACGAAGAGCTGCATGATGATGGACCCGGTGACGATGGGACCTATACCCAGGTGCATGACGGAGCCGCTGGCCCCGGCAATGATGGCCCGGTAGCCGGAAAAAATGTCCAACTGCTCGGGACTGACACCGTACAGGAGCACCTCGGTGAGAATGTAATACAGAATGAGACAGGCAGCCGTCCACAGTATTTTCTGCCGGAAGTGAACGTGGCCCTTGGGCTTCTTGATGGCGGGCCACCGCTCCACGATGGGCTTGAGTGCGTACAGCTTGCTTTTTTCGCCGGTTCCTTCTCCCTTTGCCATGATGAACACCTCAGTCAGTGCGGACCTCTCCTCCGGCAGCCGTTATCTTCTCCACCGCCCGCTCCGTGGCCGCAGATACGATGACCGTTACCTCCCGGTCGATGACCCCCGACCCCAGGAGTTTGTGGTACCCTTTCTCGGTGAGATTGATTTCCTGCTCCTCAAACTGCCGCAGGTCGCCCACGTTGATGGTGCTCACCGGGTGTTTCACCCCGTGATAGATAAAGCCGTGTCGCCCCCACGAGCCCTTGAGGTGCTTGTGCTTGGCCCCGCCCCGGCCCGCGCCTCCTTTTTCTCCCTTGTTGCGGCCCTTTTTTTTGCTGCCGCGGCCGTGGGTGTGGGAACCGCGATATTTCTTGGTTTTGGTTCTCATAGCATCCTCTCGATGAGTTCGTTGATGTCCTTTCCCCGGTAGCCCAGAGCGCCGCCCAGTCTATAGGGCCGCTTGACGCCCTCATATCCCTTCACCGGTGGATGCAGCCGCAGGGGCGGGTCGGTGAAGTCCCCCAGGGATGCCTCCCCGCTCATGATTTTGCTGACCGCCTCCTTTAGGTGGTCGCCCTCCAGCCCAGCCTTGGCCAAGAGCAGCTTTTCCAGGGAGGCCTCGTTCACCTCGCCCCAGGTCACAAAGTCCTTGACCTTCTGGAGCATGCCCTTGTAGCTGGCATCCTGCCGGATGATGGTGCAGTTGTTGATGCGCGTGAGATGAAGCATGGCCAGGGTATCCCTGACCTTCTGGTTGGCATGGGCCTGCCCCCGGACTCGGATCACCGCATACATCAGTCCTCAACTCCTCCCACCGCACCGGCCACGATGTGCAGGCGCTTGCGGGTATCATCGGTCATTTTTATCTGGGACATATTCTTCAGGGAGTCGAACACCGCTCCGGCGTAGTTGATGACCGTGTTGGTGCTGCCCTTGGCCGAGCCCCAGGCGTCCCTGATGCCCGCCAGGCGCAGAATGACTTTGGCGGTATCCCCCACCGCCAGCCCCACCCCGCGGGGCGCCGGCTTCAGTTCCACCTCCACCGAGCCGCACTTGCCCTCCACCTTGAGGGGCAGCGTATGGGGGGTGCCGCATTCGCACACCCAGGAGCCGCAGCCCCGGCTGATTTCGATGAGATTGAGTTTGCCGATTTCCACCGCCTTGCGGATGGACATGCCCACCTCTTTTCCCTTGGCCACGCCCAGGCCCACGAAGCCGTCGTTGTTGCCCACGGCCACCACCACCCGGAACTTGACCCGGCGCCCGGAGTCGGTCATCCTCTGCACCATGTTCACGTCCAGTACCTCGTCCTCTATGTCGGGCAGCAGGGCGTCCACGATTTCCACCTCCTTCAGGGCCAGGCCCGACTTGAGTGCCTGGCTCATGGAGGTTATCTCGCCCGCCTTCACCAGCTTGCCCAGTCGCGTCTTGGGTATCCACTCATCACTCATATTCAGCCTCTATCTTTTCCTTGACGACACTTACTTTCTCCGGCAGGTCCTCGGCGATGTGCTGACCGTGCAGCCGTCCCTCGTCGGGCAGAACCTCCTCGCCGTGGGGAACGTCCACCCCGGCGTCCAGCACCCCCTTCAGGGCCCCGTAGATGGTGCCCCCGGGCACCGATTCGTGCTGGCCGATGTCCAGGACTCCCTCCGTGATTTTCTGGGCCAGGGCCCGCTTGCCGGCCAGCAGACCCACCAGATAACTGGCGGGCACGTTGTTCATGCTGCCCTCCCAGCCGTACTGCCGCAGGTCGTTGCCCATGGCCGATGACACCACGCGGTCGCCGGAGGCGTCATAGCGAACAAACTGCACCCTCAGGTTCTTGTTGGAGCGGCGCACCACCACCCGGTGCTTTCCGGATTTGAGCAGGGCGAGGCGCTGCCGGTAGTCGGTCTTTCCCTCCCGGCGTCGTCTGAAGGGAACTCGATATCGTTTTTGCTTCATGATTTACTCCTTGATTACGCCTTCCATGGCTAAGTGGGTGCGCAGGTGAGATTTGCTTTTGAACTCCCCGCCCTTGGCCCGCACGTAGTAGCGGCGGTACTGGCTGGGAGTGATGACCTCCTGCTCCCGCAGCTCCCGCAGATAGGCGCGGATGGGACGGATGGTCAGAATCCACCGGCGCTTGCGGGGAAGGCGGGCGTAGGCCGTACCCTTGCGGGAGCCGTGGCCCCGGCGCCGCCCCTTTTTCCGCTGGGCGTGGGCAAGGCGGGCCCGGCCCCGGGACACGCCCCGTTTTTTCTTGGCCCGGATGTCCCCCTTTTTGACCAGATTGCGAATGTCCTGCTTGGTGACCGCCTTTTCCACCTCCTCCGCCTCCTCGGGGTTGATCCACACCCGGTGCACGCCGCACTTCAGCACCTCGGCCGCCAGGCGGCGCTGATTTTTCAGGTCCATGCTCACACCCCCCGGTTGAGGACTCGAATGCCCTCCTCGTCGGCCTTTTTGATGATGGCTGCCCTCTTTCTGCCGCCCACGGTGCCGGCAATGCGGATGGCCTGGGTTTCGGGGTCCACGCCTTCCACCCCCTGGACGTTGTGCACCCGTATCTCGGCGAAGCCGGAGGGATGCAGGCCGCGCACCTTTTTGGGCGCGCCGTAGCCTATTTTGGGGCGGGGCGGGCGGTAGCTCTTCCCCTTGCGCTGCTTGGAGTGCCGTCCCTTGGGGCGGCGCCAGGTGTCCTTGAGCTTGGCGTACAGGTACTGCTGCTGGCGTCGGAACCGGGGCTTCTCCCGCTGCTTGAGCAACTCCCGGGTCTCCTCGTCCAGGCTGGGCTTCTGCTTGGGAGTGTATTCGCCTTCTTCGACAATCTGCACGTCTTCTTCTTCCGCCATGATTATGCACCTCGATCCTTGGATGTGATGTATGCGCCGTCCTGGAATATCCGGATGTCACGGCGGCGGACCCGCACCGCGCGCTCGATGTTGGCGGCGGTCTGGCCCACCTCCTCCCGGTTGATGCCCTCGACGGTGATGGTGTCCCCCTTCACGTTAACCTGCACGTCTCCGAAGATGTTCGCCTTGCGGGGATACTGCTCTCCCAGGAAGTTGTCAATGTGTACCTCCCGGCCCTTCACGCTGACCTTGATGGGAAAGTGGGCATATACCACCTTGAGCCGGTAGGTGAAACCCTGGGTGACCCCGCGAATCATGTTGCGGAGGTGAGCCCCGTAGGTGCCCACCAAGGCCTTCTCCCGTTTCCGGGGCATCTCGCACCTGACCACGATTCTGCCGTCCTCCGGAGATATGTCTATCCGGGGATGGGACAGGCTGCGGCGGAGTTCCCCCTTGGGTCCAGTCACGGTGACCACATCCTGGTCGATGCTCACCTGCACGTCCCGGGGAACCTCGATTTCATCAATAGCTAGCGGAATTTTCATGATATCACCTAATAGACATAGGCCAGAAGCCGCCCTCCGATGCCCTCCCTCTTGGCATCGTAGTGGGACATGATGCCCTTGGTGGTGGACATTAGCAGCATGCCGAAGTTCTCCGCGGGCAGGTAGCGATATTCCCATTTGTCAAACTCGTCCCGCCGTATGGCATAGCGGGGCTTGATGACGTTGCAGTCGTTAATGCTGCCCTTGAGCGTCACGTTGAACACGCCGGCCTTGCCATCGTCAATCCACTCGAAAGAGGATATGTAGCCGTTGTCCTGCATCACTTTCAGGGCTCGGCCGATGAGCTTGCTGGCAGGTTTGACTATGCATTCGCGCTTGCCGGTGCGCTCGGCGTTTTTAATGGCTGACATAGCGTTGGCCAGAGTATCATTTAGCATATTACCGTGTCCCCCACAATGGAATATATTTCTTAAATGTTTCGGGTTGAACGGATGATGTTCAGCCCCGATAATGAGCACCTCCGATATATAGTTTTTGAGGGCGCAGGCAGGGGGTGGCATCAGGGGCTCCTATTCTCTCCAGAAATCCTTCACCGCCTGAACCACGTCCTCCGCCTCCTCCACCTCCACGTATTTTTTGAAGCGGGCGGCGCGCTCGTCCAGAATAACCGCCATGCCCCGGTCGCTCTCCTCCCGGATGAGACGGCCCACCGCCTGCAGCATCTTCCGGGTGGTGGGTGCCTCCACCGCGTAGCGCCAGCCGCTGCCGAACTTGCGGTCGTAGTAGGCACGCAGGGCCTGCTGGCGGGCGGTGGGCGGGGGATAGGGGATGCCCACGATGACCACCATCTCCAACTGCTGGCTGGGAAAGTCCATGCCCTCGGAAATCCGGCCTCCAATCACGGAGAAAAAGATGCCCCCCTTCTTTTTGAAGCTCTCGATGTCCTGCATCAGTTTGCGCTGCCGCATCCCCTGCTGCTCCACGTAGATGGGGCGGTCCACGGCCAGGCGCAGCCCCCGGGTCAGAAAGCGGTTGAGCATGGCGTAGCTGGAGAAAAAGACGGCCATGTTGTGCCGGGTGGCGGTGCACAGGGCCAGGATGCGCTCCTCCAGGCGGGCCAGCATCTGGTCGTTGAGGTTCTGGTAGCGGGTGCTCACCGTGGGGTCGTAGATGATTTTACGGTTTTTCTTGGGGAATAGGGAGGGAAAGGTGCGCAGCTCCGGAGAGCGCAGGGCCAGGGAATCCCTGTACTCCTCCAGAGGCGTTAACGTGCCAGACATGTGGACGGAGGCGTGAAACTCGTTGACGATGGCGGCGGCAATGGAGGCGTCCAGGCAGTAGTACTCCAGGCGGGGGTTGTCCCCGCTCTCGTCCACCACCAGCTTGGCCCACCGCTCGTCCAGGTTCACCCAGTCGGAGAGAAAGCGGCCCACCCCCCGGATGTAGGAGCGGGGCAAAATATCCCGTTTTTCCTTGGCCTCCAGAATCAGTTCCCCGTATTCCAGGAAGCGCTGAGAGAAGCGCTCTATGTCCGCCCGGCCCCAGCCGCACCTCCGGACGGCGGCAGCCAGCTTGCCCGGGGGGATGAACCCGTCGGTGTCCGTGCCCTCCTCCACCCTGACGATGTAGTCCCGCTTCAGCTCGTCAATGAGGTCCCTCATCAGGGTGCAGAAGGTCATGATTTCCTCGTTGTCCTCCAGGTACTCCCGGGTTTCCTCCATGGCCATGGTCAGCATGTAGACGGAGAGGCGGGGAGACAGGATGTCACGGCAGTACTGGGGAAGGTTGTGGGCCTCGTCCACCACCAGGATGCTCCGGTCGAAGGAGGTAAATCCCCATTCCACCAGTTTCTCCCTGAGCGCGGCGTCAAACAGGTACACGTAGGGGGCGATGACCACGGTGGCCTTCTTCACCAGCTGCTTGTTCACCTCGTAGGGACACAGGTGCTTGTCCCGGCAGCGCTGCACCACCTCCTCGGCGGACAGTATCTTTTCTCCGGTGATGGCGGCGGGCAACTCCGACAGCCGGTAGAAGGAGGCAAAATAGGGGCAGCCGTTTTTGAGCTTGCCCTCCCCCCGCAGGGCCCGGATGGTGCGCTTTTTTCGGGTGGAGCACAGCCGGGAGATTTCGCCGGCGCTTCCCGTCCGGAAGTCGGGATTTTCCTCGGCCAGCAGGCACATGTTGGTGCGCCCCTGGAATCCCACGGCGGTGATGTCCTCCTGCATGGCCTGCAGCTCCCGGATGGCCTGCCGCTGCTGGGAGTTGGTCCTGGTGACGTACAGGATGCGCATGCCGTTCTGCTTGGCGTACCGCACCGCCGGGTACAGCACCCCGATGGTTTTGCCGGAGCCGGTGGCGGCCTGCATCACCAGGTGCTTGCCGTAGCGGAGGCAGTGCTGAACGGACTCCATGAGCTGCTGCTGGAAGGGCCGCGGCGGGTAGGGAAAGGGCATTGGCCCTACATGGGCGGGGGCTACATTAATCCATCGCCGGCTGGAAAAAGGTCAGGTCCAGGTGGCCCCAGTCGTCGAAATCCCGGGGGCCGTGGGTTCCATCCGAGTAGTCCAGAATGTGGTAGGTGTAGCGGTAGTTCATGACGCTCCGGTAGTGGCGATATAGCCAGGAGCCTATCTGCCAGGGGTACTTGCTGAACTGGTTGTCGCAGCCGGGCGGATGGCCCGCATACAGCCCCATGGTGTGGCCGCTCTCGTGCATGATGAGGCAGGCCGTGTAGAAGTCCACGGTGTCCTGGTCCGCCAGCAGGGTCTTCTGCCGCAGGGGCTGACGGGAAATCTGGAAGCAGTTGACGCCGGCCCGGCTGAAGTCGGTTATGGAGCCGTTTCCCGGAAAGGCGTGCCCGTCCACCAGAAAATGGCGGTTGATGAACACCCCGTAACGGAAAACTCCCTGGCGCCAGTTACCGGGATCATGGTGCAGGAAATAGCGCCGGTAGAGGTCGTTGAGCTGGCCGGGAACGGTGAGCGCGTCGTAGGGAATTATCTCCCCGCCGCCCAGCCCGCCGTCATCGACGTGGTACAGCACGTTGCGCCGGTGGTAGGCCGTGGTCAGCATCTCGATGACGGAATCGGTCACCAGCATGGGCTCCCCCCGGGGGTCCTCCATCTGGTCTATTTCCAGAAAAACATCGGGGCACAGGGGGTCGGAGCCCCACAGCGAGGTCAGGTACTCCTCCACGTTGCTCAGGCCGTCCCGGTCGGGGTCCAGAGTGGCGTGGTCATCCCAGGTGCAGGGGTGGTATCCCCAGTGGTGCTCCCAGCCGGTTGGAATGCCGTCACCGTCGTGGTCCACGTGGGCATCATAGACTGCCGGGTCGGTGCCGTAGAGTTCCTCCATCCCAGCGGGTATGCCGTCCCCGTCCTCGTCCTGCTGGCGGATGGAGAACCAGAGCTCGGCGTCCCGCTCACCGGCAGCGATGCTGCCGTCGTCACACCCGCTGACCCGGCCATATCCGCTGGCGTCTCCCCGGCTGTCGTCCCCGGTCCACCAGCCGGTAAGCGGGTCGTAGAGGATGTCCACGGAAAGGGCGGCCGTCGTGTCCCCCGTCTTCGGGCTAAGGTCGCACCGGACGGGGTGGCCGGAGGCGCAGTCCCACAGATGGATGGTGAGGGACAGAGGGGCGTGGTCGTCGATAGCCAGGGTGACCGACCACGGGTCATACACGTAGGGGGTGTGGTTCCAGACAGGGCTCCGGAAAGTGGTATTCTGGGCTGCTACCTCCACGAGGAAACGGGGACCATTTGGGCCCATGTCTTCCAGGGCCCGTATGCGCTCCACGGTCACCGTGACCTCGATGGATGATTCCGGCGACGGGGACGGGAGCGGCGGGAGCTGGGCTAGGGGAGCGAGTGCGGCAGAGCCGGTGACCGTGACCAGGACTGCAAAAACGATGGCAAGATGGCGGATTCTCAGCATGATGAACACCTGTTGGCTAGAGGGGTAAATACCGGCCCTTAATAACCTTTACCGCCGCCGCGCCATATACAGCACCAGCAGGGCGGCAACGGCTATGCCCATAGCGGCGGCGACCAGGTCGATGCGGCGCTGCCCGGCGCTGATGCCGGAGGAGGGCGGGCGGCCGAACAGGGCCCTCTGCGCGTCCTCGTAGGTGTCTATGAACTGGTCCACAGCACGGGCATATTGTCCCTGGTCCAGGGCCTTCTGGCCCTCCCGGTAGCTGTTCTGGCCGACGGATTTTCCGGTCAGGGATGCCACCTCCAGCCGTCCCCCGGCGATGCTGGCTGCCACCTCGGCCAGCAGCCGCCGGGTCTCCACGCTCTGCACCTCGTCCAGCGCCTCCCGGACGGCCAGCAGGGTCTGACGGTAGCTTCCGTTCCAGGCCCCGGCGGCCATTTCCCGTTCGGCCTCCTGCGCCGAGAGAAAAATGTTCTGCATGAGCACGGCCTGCCTCTGCATCTCCACGTCGGAGGCGGTGAGGATGGCTGCCACCTGCTCTGCCTCGTGCCCACTGGCCACCGTCTCCACCGCCTGGTTCTCGTGCAGGAAGACCGATTCCACCCGGGTGCAGTCCGAGGTGAGATTCCCGTGGCCGAATTTGTGGAGGAGGGTCCGGGCCGACTCCGCCGCCATCCCGTTTCGGTAGGCGGGCAGGATGTCGGTATCCACGATGTGCACGGGGACGAAGATGGCGGCACACTGGTCAGGGGCAAACCATCCCATGCTGAACAGATGGTAATCCTGGCGGGGAATTTTAAACACCATGGCCGCCTTTTCCTCAGCCTCGCACATCCCCCGCATGCCTCCCAGGTCGGAGCTGTGCAGGCGGGACCAGGCCATCATGTCCGCCGGGGTGATGGACCCGGCGGCGGCCGCCACCCGGCCGTACATCTCCTCCTCCCAGGCGTGGTAGCGGTAGGAGACCCGCAGCCGGGCGGTGTTTCCCCCGCAGTCCAGGGCCTCCACCCAGTAGAAACCCACCATGGCCCCCTCCCCCTCGGGGATGGTGACCCGGCCTCCCAGCGGCATCTGCCGCACCACCACCCGGTCGTCGTCCACCGCCAGCACCCGGATGCCCATGGTGGCTCCCAGGCGTACCGCCCGTCCCGGGCGTACCGCCCCCTCGAAAACCCTGTCGAAGGAGGAGGCCACGAAGACGTTTTTGAGAACCATGCTGTCCCACAGCTCCCGGGGATAGTTGGACCGCAGGGCCAGGCTCTGCACCTCCTCCAGGTGATAGTGATAGGCGGTGGCCTCCATCACGTAGCCCGTTCGGGGCCCCACCACAAACAGGTTTTCCGGAACACCGGGGGCGTGCATGTCCACGGCCTCGATGAGCAAGTCCACGGCTTCCTTTTCCGTGCCGGCGCTCTGGCAGGCATAGCGAATCCAGTCGAAGTCGTCCCAGGCGTAGGGGGAGGGATTGATCCAGTAGGAGGGCAAATCGGCGTCACCGTAGGCGATGCCCGCATCGGAGAGAGCCATGCCCGCCTTGAACACGTTGGGGGGGACGTCGCCCTGGGTTGCCACTCCCAGAAAGGCGTGCTGCACGGTATGGGAAACCGGGCGCCCCGTCCACGGCGTGTGGTACTCGTACTGGTAGCCCCGGTCCACCTTCCACAGCACCTGCAGGCCGGGCCGGGAGGGGTCGCGCACCTTGAGCAGCAGATGGTAGTCGCCGGCCGTGGCCTCGTTCAGCGCTATGATGTCCTTGCAGGCCAGGGCTCCGGGCGCCAGCAGCAGAATGACCAGCAGGAAGGCCAGCAGATACCGCATAGCCATAAATGAGCAGGGCGCTAAAAAAGTTACCTGTTTCGGCTGTTTCGGGAAAACTTTTTAGGACCGGGCGGGTATTATCACCCGTGGCGCTGATTCTGGTACGCTACGGAGAAATCGGGCTCAAGGGCACGCCGGTGCGGCGGCGTTTCGAGCACCTGCTGGTCGCCGACCTGCAAAAGGCGCTGGCCTACCATGGCGCGGCGCATAGCGTATCCACCACTCGGGGGCGCATCTTCGTGGAGGTGGATGGCCCTGAGGAGGCCGGCCAGGCGCTGCGCCGGGTGTTCGGTATCACCTCCTTTTCCCCCGTGGAGGAGGTACCCGCCGAGCTGCCGTCCATAGCCGCAGCGGCGGTGGAGGCCGCCGATATGGGCCCCGGGGAGAGCTTTGCCATCCGGGCCAGTCGCACCGGCAGCCATGCATTCACCAGCCAGGAGGTGGCCGTGGTGGCCGGCCAGGCGGTGGTGGACGCCACCGGGGCCCCGGTCAACCTGGATCATCCGGATCGCGAGATTTTTGTTGAGGTTCGGGAGCAGCGGGCCTTCGTATTCACCCAGAAGATACCCGGTCCCGGAGGTCTGCCCTACGGCAGCCAGGGAAGGGTGGTGGCAATCATAGAGGACGAGGAGGGGCTGCAGGCGGCTTGGTTGATGATGCGCCGCGGGTGCACCATCATCGGGGTGTGCCCCCCCGCCCTCGCCCCCCGGGTGAAAAACCTCTATCCCTGGC
>DSCA01000074.1 GCA_011049295.1 Thermoplasmatales archaeon | reverse complement strand
TCCCGGGCCTATGCCTCGGAGAGCCCCCTGCCCGAGGAGCTGCACACGGAGATTGGCACCTATGGCTACCGGGGCTACCGGGTGCTGGTGCTGCGGCTGCATCCCGTGCAGTACGTGCCGGCCAACGGCTCCCTGTGCTACCATCCCCGTCTCACGGTGACCGTGGAGGTGGAGGACAGCGGTCCGGTGAGCCCCCTGTACCGGGGGCTGGCCGGGGACCGCCGGCTGGTGCAAAACCTGGTGGACAACCCCGCACAGGCGGATGCCTACGGGACAGAGGCATCCGGCACCGGTGAGGAGCGCTATCCCTACGTCATCATCACCAGCGGGGAGCTGGCCCGGGGAGGCGGCGACTACTCCTTCCAGGACCTCATGGACCACTGGGAGGCCAGGGGGGTCAATGCCACCCTGGTGACCACGGAGGAAATCTACGGCAACCCCGCCTACTGGGACGCCCGGCCCCGGTTCAACGACCGCCCGGCCCGCATTCGCAACTTCATCCGCCATGCCTACAGCCAGTGGCACACGGACTACGTGCTCCTGGCCGGGGATGCGGACGTGGACAACCGCCCGGAGAACATCCTTCCCGCCCGGCGCCTGTTTGCCGCCTGCGTGGGGCTGCCCCTGGGCACCGAGGAGGAGCTGGAGGGCTACATTCCCGCCGACGTGTACTACGCCGGGCTGGACGGGGACTTCAACGCAGACCGAGACAGCCGATGGGGGGAAAACGCCTCCGGCAACCAGCGGGGCACCGGGGACGAGGCCGACCTGCTGGCCGAGGTGTGGGTGGGGCGGGCCTGCGTGGACTCCCCCCAGGAGGTGAGCAACTTCGTGGGCAAGACCATAGCCTACGACACGGCCACGGATGACTACCTGCGGCGGGTGCTCATGGTGGGCGAATACCTGGGGTTCGAGGGTATAGCCTCCTGGGGAGCCAGCCACATGGAGCTGCTGGAGGAGATGCTGCCCGACTGGTACACGGTCTCCACCCTGTACGAGAGAGATGACCACTGGGATGCCCAGGACCTGGCAGCCCTCCTGGACAACGGCACCCACATGCTCCACCACCTGGGCCACGGATGGACCACCTACGCCATCAAGATGGGGGCCCGGGACGCCCAGTATCTCTCCAACCGGCAGTACTTTTTCATCTACTCCCAGACCTGCCTGGCCGGCTCCTTCGACAACTGGTACCCGGACGAAAACTACTACGAGCAGGACTGCTTCGCCGAGGCATTCACCGTGGAGGCCGAGCACGGGGCCTTCGCCGCCATCATGAACTCCCGCTACGGCCTGGGGCGCCACAACAGCACCGATTCCCCGGGGCAGCGCTACCACGCCGCCTTCATCCAGGCCCTTGCCCAGGGCTACCGGGAGCTGGGCAGGGCCAACCAGCTCTCCAAGCACTCCAACCTGTGGCGGGTGGACGAAAACGGCATGCGGTGGATACACTACGAGGCCAACCTGCTGGGCGACCCCCTGCTGGCGGTCAAGGGACCGGAGAGCCAGAGGGAGCGGGTGGAGGTGGAGATGGTGCGACCGGCGGCGGGTACCCTTTACATTCAGGACGAGGAGGCGGGCCGTTGGGCCCGGCTGCGCCGACCCCTGATACTGGGTCCGGTGACCCTGGAGGCCAGGGCGGAGGGAAGCGTGGAGCAGGTGGCCTTCTACCTGGACGGACGGCTTCTGGCCATCGACACGGAGGCACCCTACACCTGGATATGCGAGCAGCGGGGCCTGGGCCGCCACATGCTGACTGCGGTGGCCACCGCCCCCGACGGCACCACCGCCAGCCACGGCATGGAGGTATGGCTCTTCAACTGACCTAGGGCTGGTACCCGTAGGCGTCAAAAACCAGGCGCCACCGCCCGTAGATGCGCTCTCTGGTGTCCTCGTCCAGCTCGTAGGCATCGGGCCGGAAGTCAAACTGGCTCTCCAGGTACTCCCGGAAGCGGGGCTGGGCCCCCTCATAGCCGGGAAGGCTCAGCTGGCTGTAGAGCCGCCGCACCTCCTCCAGGGGCTGCTGGATGAAATCCCGGTAGTCCATCTCCACCAGGTGGCCGGCGGGGATGAGCGCCCGGTCCTCCAGATACTGCCGGAAAAAGCGGGCGTAGAAGTCCATCATTTTTTCCTCCAGCACCTCCTCGGGGGGAGGATTCTGCAGGCAGTACAGGGGCACGGCTATCCGCAGAAACTTCATCATGGAGGCATAGACCTGGTAGGGGTGGCGGTGGATGTGCACAAACCGGGCCCCGGGAAACAGGTGCAGCAGCTGGGGAATATGCACCGTGTTGTCCTGGTTTTTCAGCACCAGGCGTCGCCCCCCGCAGGCCAGGGTGGCCTTCTTGAGCAGGTAGACGTACACCCGTTTCCATTCCCGCTGCACCGCCGTCGACTGCCCGCCCAGGAACACGCCCCGGTAGTAGGCATCCATGCGGCGGGGAAAACACCAGCCGTGGTAGTAGGAAAAGGGGGTAAAGGCGCCCATGGCGTACTGGTCCTCCTGGGGGAGGTCGGCCCCCATGGCCACCCCGTCCATGGGCCGCTGCTTGGGTATGGAGGCCGCCACCAGGGGCTTGAACATCTTTTCCCCCGTCAGAAACAGCCCGGGGATGTAGGCCTGAAAGGTGGTAAAATAGCCCAGCCGGGGGTCCTGGGACAGCAGGTTGTGCAGATAGGTGGTGCCGCTGCGCCAGTGCCCCAGGATGAAGAGGGGCGGATGCTCGATGGCCGTGTCTCCAATGGCCCGGTCCCATCTCAGGCGCTCCGCCACCCTGAAGGGCCCCATGACGGAGCACATCAGCAGGGTGTACAGGAAGCGGGGCAGATAGCGCCAGCCGATGCGAAATCTGTTCTGGGCGCACAGCCGCAGCAGATTGGTCAGGTTGGCCCCGGCCAGGGGCTCCTTGGTGAACTCCAGAATCTGGTTTTTGCTCTCCGGCATGCCTCCACGTCTCCCTCCGTAAACCTCTGTCCTTATAAAGGTTTTACCGGCGATGGGAGGCACGGCTCAGGCCGGCCACGGTGGAAAAATCCAGCAGGCCCAGCCCGCTGACGGCCACAACCCGCAGGGAATCCAGGCCCCGGCTGCGCAGCAGGGGGGACAGAAGGTCCTCCCGCTCCGCCGTGGAGACGTCGGTCCCCGAGGCCAGGGGAGAAAAGGCGGGCATCACTGCCACCTCCCGGTCGTACAGGTAGCAGGGAAGGGTGAGCAGGGCTCCCACCTCGTCCCGCAGCCGGACCACGGGATGCTCATGGGCCAGCAGCACTCTGCCCTCCCCGGCCACCGGACGATGGCCGTGGGCGATGGTCACCTCTCCCATCCGGTGCTCCTCCACCACGGGCACCTCAAAGCGGGCGGCGATGGTTTTGAGAAAGTTGTCATGGTTGCCCCGCACCAGCACCACCTCCGCCCGCCGGGACAGAAAGTCCAGCGCCGCTCCCACCTCCCGCCACTCCATCTGCAGGTTTTTGCCGAACTCGTGCTTGAAGTCCCCGTTGACCACCACCCGGCGGGGCCGGTAGCGGTCCAGGATGCGCTGCAGGCGCTGCATGATGCGGTCTCCCTGGTAGCGGGGCATGGCCACCCCCTCCAGGCGCAGCACCCCCTCGTAGCCCAGGTGCAGGTCGGCCACCACCACCGTCTCCTCCCCCGGCACGTACAGGCAGCGCTCCGAGGTGGCCAGCCATCCCGGCCACAGTTCCTGCTGGTCAGCCTCCATGCACGGCCTCCATAACCTGCTGGTGCATCTGGCGGGTGAACGCCCGGCGGTCCTCCATGAGCACGATGTCCGAGGCCCCCACGGCCATGATGTTGAAGGAAAAGGGCGAGGGCATACCCCGCCGGATGACCTCCAGGGCTATCCGCCCCCGGGACAGCAGACTCAGAAACTCCTCGGCGTGGTCGATGTCCATGGTGTCCTCCATGATTTCCCGGTAGGTCTCGGTGAGGGCCGGAAAGTAGGGGTCAATCTCCTGTACCACCTTGAACAGGACGGCGGCGTGGCGCTGCTGCCGGGACACGCTCATCTCGTGCCCCAGATAGTTTTTGAGAATCATGAAGGAGCGGGCGGCAACGTGCCGGAAGCGACGCTTCAGCATCTCGGTGTTTTTCAGGGCGCTCTGCAGGTCGTCCCGCAGGCCATCCGGGGAGAGCAGGGCGGCAATGTCTCCGTCGGACAGGTCGCCGTGCCGCCGGGCGTACATGACGTCGAAACCGTTGTCGGTGATGGCCAGCCGTGCATTCAGCCCCTTCGTGTTGGCCAGCCGGTGGGCGGCCACCCGGGCCAGGGCGTCGTTGGCCTGCCGTCCCACCAGGGTGTGAAATATCAGGTGGCGGAATTCGTCCTGCTCGAAGGACTCCACGGTCACCCGGCGGTCGTGGGGCACCCCGAAGTGCAGCTGCTCCCGGAAGTAGCCGACGATGGCCGGAGCCAGACCGTCCGTGTAGCCGGACCGCACTTTCTGCTCCGCGGTGCGACGGAAGGCGCTGATTTCCCGGGCCAGGTCGTAGCTGAGGGGCAACTGCTCGGAGAACCAGGAGGGAATGGTGGGCTGGGCCTCGGGGCGGGGCTTTACCACCAGGCGCAGGCGCCGGGAGCGGACGAACTCGTAGGTCTTGCCGGCCAGCACGAAGATGTCGCCCGGCTTGAGACGCTCGGCAAAGGGCTCCTCCACCTTGCCCACGAAGTGCCGGTCGGCGGTGTACACCTTGACTGCCACCTCGTCGGGGATGGTCCCCAGGTTGAGGTAGTAGATGGGCCTGACCATTTTTCCCCGCCGCCCGAAGCGCTGCTCCTCCTGGTCGTACCATATTTTGCCGTACACCTTTTGGCCCTCCAGCTCCTCGTATTCGCCGGCCAGGTAGTGCAGCAGCCGCTGAAAATCCTTTTTGGGCAGATTCCGGTAGGGGTGGGCGCGGCGTATCACCCTGAGAGCCTCCTCCACCCCCCACTGCTGCTGCAGGGCCATGCCCACCACGTGCTGGGCCAGCACGTCCAGGGGGTCGCGGGGTATGCGAATCCTGTCCAGCCGCCCCTTTTTGGCCTCCCGGGCCAGCACCGTGCACTCCACCAGGTCGTCCCGGTCCAGCACCAGGATACGCCCCTTGGAGGTCTCGTGGAGAAAGTGCCCACTGCGGCCAATCCGCTGCAGGGCCCGGGTGACACTCTTGGGCGAGCCCAGGAGCACCACCAGGTCCACGTAGCCGATGTCGATGCCCAGCTCCAGGCTGGTGGAGGACACCACGCAGCGTAGTTCCCCGTTTTTCAGGCGCTCCTCCACGTCGATTCTCACCTCCCGGGACAGGGAGCCGTGGTGGGCCTCGATGGCCCCCTCCAGCTCCGGGTGGCGCTGCTTGAGGTTGAACACCACCCGCTCGGTGGCACTCCGGGTGTTGGTGAACACCAGAGTGGTGCGGTGGTCGACGATGTGCCGGTGCAGAGTGTCGTACAGGGCGCTGCTGGCCTCACTTGCCGGGGTGTAGATGAGGTCGTCCACCGGGGAGAGCACCTGGATGTCCGTCTTTTTGGCAGAGGTCACATCTACCACCAGGCAGGTACGCCGGGCCCCTGCCAGGAAGCGGGCGATGTCTTCCATGGGTGAGATGGTGGCGGAGAGGCCAATCCGGATGGGCTTGCGGCGCATGCCCTGCTGCAGGCGCTCCAGGGACAGCGACAGGTGGCTGCCCCGCTTGTTGTCGGCCAGGGAATGAATTTCGTCCACGATTATCCACCTGACCTCCTGCAGCTTCTGGGAGAACTTGGGGGCATTGAGCACGATGGCCAGGCTCTCCGGGGTGGTGATGAAGATGTGGGGGGGACGGCGGGCCTGCTGCTGCCTCTCCTTCTGGCTGGTGTCTCCGGTGCGGACCCCGATGCGCATGCGGTCCGGGATGTGGTGCTGCCGGTAGAGCTCGCGCAGGGGCTCCTCCAGGTTGCGCTCGATGTCGTTGTTCAGGGCCTTCAGCGGGGAGACGTACAGCACGTAGATTTTGTCCTCCAGCTGGCCCTTTTTGGCCAGGAGCAGCAGCTCGTTGATGGCCGCCAGGAAGGCGGACAGGGTCTTGCCGGAGCCGGTGGGCGACGAGATGAGGGTGTTTTTGCCGTCGTGGATTTCCTTGACCGCGTAGCGCTGGCAGGGGGTAAAGGTGCCATATTTGGCCCGGAACCAGTCCCGGACCTCGGGCACCAGCAGCTCGTAGATGTCCCGGTCGGCGTATTCCTGGGTGGCGTAGCTGATCACAGCCACTCTACAGGGCGCCCGGCATATAAGGTTTGCTCACTCCGGCTCATGTCTCCGCTGCCGGATACCGGTTCATCAGCGCCTCTATGAGCAGGCCCATGATGACCACCATGGCTATGGTCAGCAGCAGCCGGGAGGCCATGAACTCCAGTCCCAGAAACTGGAGTTCCATCATCTCCTGCGGCAGCTTTATGCAGGCCCAGGCGGAGAGAAAGACCACCATGTTGGACACCCGGGCTCCCTTGCTGATGAGGGCGGCGGCCAGGGGAAAGGCCACATACAGGGGGCCGGTGGGGAGGGCGCCCAGGAACAGGGCCAGGGCGATGCCCTTGACCCCCGATGCCCGGCCCAGGTGACGGGCCACCAGGGCGTCCGGAACCCACACCGCAAACAGCCCCATGATGAGCATGACGGCGGGCAGCACCAGCATCATTTCCATCGGGTAGTCGCCGGCGGTGCCGGTGACCGCTCCCCGTCTGTCGGGGTACAGCAGAAGCAGCACCAGGGTGAGGGCTCCCATAGCGGCCAGACCCAACAGGTCTCCCAGGGGTTTCTTGCGCTGCCTCTCCCGGCGCTCTCCGCTCACAGTATCCACCCCATGAGGAGGGCGATGAGGAGAGCCGCCAAAAAACTCAGACCGTTTCGAAGGGCGGCAAACGTCAGCCCCAGTTCCCTGATTTCCAGGGGCAGGGTAATCATCCCTATCATGGTCAGGGTGGTGATGAAGGCGGCCACCGCGGTCACCGAGGCCCCGCTGTCCAGCAGGGAGGCAGCCAGGGGGAAGGAGAGCAGGGCGGGGATGTGCATGACGGCCCCCACGGCACCCGCCAGGAGCACGCCACCGGCTCCCGACTGCTCCCCCAGAAACTGCGAGATGCGGCTGGGGGGAACGAATCCCAGCAGGAGGCCTATGGCCAGGATGATGAGCAGGGTCATGGGGAGGATGCGGAGGAAGGACTTGCCGGCCACCGCCAGCGACTGCCGGGTCTTTTTCCGGTCTTTGGCCAGGGACAGCACCACACCGGCCAGGGCTATGCCGTTGATGAGGAGGGCGGTGAGGTTCATGGCCCCTCCAGGAGGTCGATGACCAGGGTGGTGGTCTTCAGCCTCCACCTCTTCTGGGGGGCGCCGCCGCCCTCCTCCAGGTATCCGGCCACCTCGATGATGTCCGCCTTTTTGAGCTCCGCCAGGTGGTAGTACAGCCCCTGGACGGTCAGCTGCTCGCCCCTCCGCCGGAGATGGTCAAAAATCTCGGTGGTGCTCTTTTCACCCCGGCCGATGAACTCGATGATGTCCCAGCGGGTGCGGACCCGGAGGGCTCTGGCCAGCCGGCGTATCTGAAGCCACCGGGGGTGGGCATCGGGGGGTGGGGTGCAGGAATGGGTGTCACACAACTCATCACCTCAATATTTTGGTGAAAAGCAATAATATTATAGCAATATTTAAGACTATTGATGGAACTGCCGTGAAGAAGGCCTACAGGGCGCCCCGCTCGAATGCCCCCCGGCAGCCGCAGGCCCGCTCCCGGGGAAGAGAGGCAATGGTTTCCTCCAGCACATCCATGGCCACCGGTCTCATGCGGTCGTAGATGGCAGCGATTTCCTCGGCGGGAAGCACCTCCTGCAACCCGGCGGCCAGGTTGGAAACCACGGACAGCGAGGCATAGCACAGTCCCCGCTCCCGGGCTAGGGTGGCCTCCGGGGCCAGGGTCATACCCACCACGTGGGCAAACCGCCGCAGCAGGGCCACCTCCGCCGGGGTCTCAAACCGGGGGCCCGACGTGCAGGCATAGACGCCCTCCGCCACCTCCCCCCGGGCGCGGGCGGCGGCCAGAACGGCCTGGCGTACCTCCGGGCAGAAGGGCTGGCTCATGTCCACGTGTACCGCCCCCCGGTCAAAAAAGGTGGGACGGCTCACCGTGAAGTCCACGAAATCGGCAGGCACAAACAGCGTACCGGGAGCGATGTCCTCCCGCAGGGAGCCCACGGTGGTGATGCCAATAACGCGGTCCACATGGCAGTCGGCCAGAGCCTGCAGGTTGGCCCGATGGTTGACCCGGTGGGGGGGAAGCACGTGACCGGCGCCGTGCCGGGGCACAAAAAACACGGTATGGTCCCCCTGAACGGCGTGAACCACCTCCACGCTGCCATAGGCGGTATCCACGGACACCATGTTTCCCTCGTATGTGTAGATGCCGGTGCCCCCGATAATCCCGATGCGCATGACCGTACATCAGAGCAGCATATTTAAATGGTTGGCGGGCCATGGCATGGGACGAGGAACTACGCCGGCGGGCGGGGGCCTCCCCTGGTTCGTGTTGTCCCTGCTCGGCTGGGGCATCGGGATTACCTCCCACTCCCGGACGCCTTCGCCGGAGCGTGCCCGGTGGACCGGATGGCGGACAGGGAATACCGGCGGCTGAAGGGGCAGCCCTGACCGCACGGTTTTCAAGACCCCTAGATGTCCTCCCATTCCTTGAGGATGGACTGCCAGTTGAACTCGCTGATGCCCTCAATGTCCTCCAGCTTGCGGATGACCTTTTCGTAGCCCTTGCCCAGGGTGCGAATGCGGATTTTGGCCATCATGTCGTACTTGCCGGCCAGGACGGACACCGAGGTTACCCCCCGAATACGCCACACCTGCTGCATCAGGTCCCGCATGGCGTAGCCCCCCTTGGCGTTGATGAACACGTAGGCCTTCACCTCGGTGAGGGCGAAGCTGGAGACCCCCAGCACCACCAGCACGATTCCCATCAGCTTGATGGCCAGCAGGGTGGGAGTGGCGGAGAAGGAGTAATCCAGGTAGTCGGCCAGGGCCAGGGACAGGGGGATGCCGAAGAGGATGGTGGAGGCCTTCACCGCCTGGGTTATGGAGGCCTTGCCGATTCCTAGGCCCCGGATGTACAGGATGTAGGCGAAAAAGGTAACCGCCATGGTCAGGGCCAGCCACCAGAAGACCTCCACCGATGCCTGCAGCGAGTCAGAAAAATAGCGGGGGTTGTACACGAACACCGCCAGCACCAGAAACAGGGCGGTGAACACCACGTTCCACACCCGGATGTTGATGGCGTCGTTGTAGCCGCCGTCGATACGCATAAGCTTCAGCTTGCGCTGGTAGATAGCCAGCAGCACCCACCCGGGGTTCATGACCACGAAGATCACCAGCAGGACCTCCACGTTGAAGGAGCCGGTGAGGGAGATAGAGGCCAGGATGGCCCCGAAGGTGACCACGATGGAGGATTCCACCTCGGCCAGAGTGGGGGCGTCCTTTTCGGACAGGGACTCCACCACCAGCAGATACAGAATCACCACCTGGAAGAAGGGGAGCACGGAGGAGGGGTCCACGAACACGGACACCACGTAGAAATATCCCAGGGTGGTCACCGCGTTGCCGATGCCCGCCAGCAGATGATAGGGAACCTCCTCCCTCCGGGGGAGACGCAGCCGCCGGAACGAGGGGTCGATGCGGGAGCCCAGGTTTTTGGCGCCCAGGGGAAGGGAGAGCAGGAGGGCAATGGCGAAGGTGACAACGATGCCCACCAGCATGGCGGCACTGCCGAACACCCAGGAGTTGGGAATGTGGTCCTGGGAGATGATGCTGTCCAGGGAGGCGGTGACCGCTCCCAGCACGGCGGAGCCCATGACCAGGGCGTAAAAGAGGTATTTTTTTCGGATGCGGATTCTCATACTGAAATCTCTTTTTCGATGACCGTGGTGGTGGTCCGCTTGATGTTGCCCACCATCTGTATCTGGTCCGTGACCTCCATAAGGGTCTCCAGACTGTCCACGCTCACCTTGACAATGAGGTCGTAGTCCCCGGCGGTCACCGCGATGCTCTCGATGTGCTCTATGGTGCGCAGTTTGTTGAGCACCTCGGCCAGCTTGCCCACATACACCAGTATCATGATGTAGGCCTTTATCACATTTTCACCTCGCCCTGCAATGCACACCCCACTATAAATATATCTTGCATTTTTTTGGCAGCCGTTCGATGGATATTTATATCGCCGTCAGATAAAGCTTTCATGGAGGCACTGCGGCTCATCGTGGCCGGCATCATGGCTCTGCTCCTGCTGAGCCCGGCGGCGATCACCGGCGTCCCCGGTTTTTCCGACTCCGACGGGGAAACACTCTCCCCGGTTCTCTGGGCAGAAAGCAAGGTGCACCCTGACCTCTCTGGTGGCTACAGCTCCGGATGCAAGAACATTCTGGCCGTCAACGGGGCAACCCGGGGAGACTGCACCCTGCTGCTCAAGGTGCGGGACCCGGCGCGCCCCGGGCTCCAGGTGCTGTGCTTCATCCCCGCCGGATACCGGTACCAGTACCACCACCCCTGGACCGGCTTCCCCCTGCACTTCACGGTCGAGCACCGGTTCATCGGCACCACCACCGCCGGGGACGTTCCCCCCAACGTGACCAAGCCGGGGATGCTGCTCACCCAGGCCGGGCTGGCGTTGGGAGACGCGGATACCCTCTCCTACCGGGTCAATCCCACCCGGCACGCCTGGGACGACTTCGACTGGATGCGCTATGCCGCCCAGTCCGCAGACACCCTGGAGGAGGCGGTGGAGTTGCTCACCGTGGAGGCCATCGACAGGCTCCACTGCACCGGCGTTCCGGAGAACATCTTCGTGGCCGGGCCCCACGGGGGGCGGGTGGTGGAGGCAGATGCCTACACCTACCGGGTTCGCGAGGTAGCCGATGTGGAGGTACAGTCCAATTACCCCAAGGCGCTGTGGGATGTCCACGTCCTGTATCCCCTGCTGGTGGCCGAGGCCTTCAATGCCACCTTTCAGGGCTGGGCGGAGCAGGGCGACGTCATCCGGCTGGGAGGGATAAGCGGCATCCGGGTGGCGAAGGTGGACGGCGACGCGGCCACCCTCCGGTGCTTTCCCCTGGGCGGTCAGCAGGACCTGGCACCGGGTGCCGCCGCTCACCTGGGCAGCTTCTACGTGGAGGTTCAGGAAATCAGAGACAACCGGGTGCATCTCTCCCTGTGCTACCACTACTACGCCTGGGAAAACAAAATGAGGGACCACATCCGGGCCCGGCAGGGAGACATAACGGTGAGAGACATGATGAACTGGTCTCGTCTGCACAGCGCCGAGCTGGGCGGCCTGCGGGGCATGTGCCAGGGAGGTTATGAGGCGGCCACCGTGTACCGCATCCCCGCTGCCCACCCTGACGTGCTCAGCTGCCTGTGGTTTGCCCCCGACCAGTGCAGCGCCATCTACGTGCCGGTGCACATTTGCGCCGAGGACATCTACGACCCCTACGAGAGCGGGGAGGCCCACCGGGTGGCCCTGCAGCTCCTTCAGCAGTACGGCCACGGAAACCTCAGCCGGATGTTCGCCGGGCCAGAGCAGCGTTTCATGGAAAAAGTGGCAGAGGCGGAACGGGAGGCACTGGGTCTCCTGGCCCAGGGCAAACGGGACCAGGCCGTCCGGCTGCTGACCCTGACCGACCTGGAGATACAGATGGAGGCCCTGGCCATACAGAAGATGTGGCTGAACCTGAGCCATCTGCCCCAGAACCCGGCCTGGAAACTGGGCGGCGAGCTGCTGGACATCCGGACGCAGGAGGACGAAATCCATCTCGCCGATGCCCGGTATCTGCTGTCTGCCGGGAAGGAAAAAGATGCCCTTTATCTTCAAAATAGGGAGGGGTTGCTTCAGCCCCTCGTCAACTCCTGAGTGGGTGCAGACCGCCAACCAGAGGAGACACAGAGGCCCGCCGGGTATGGAAGGTCGATACGTATTTAAACCATGCAAGATTATTGGAAGCAAGCATGAAACTACCCTGGTGGAAAGAACCCGAATTTGAAGAGATAGAATACGAGCCTACCAGCATCAAGGAGCTGCTGGTGGAGATGAAAAACATCTCCGAGCTGATGATAGACCTGGCCTACTCGGCCATCCTGTTCAACAACGCCGAAATCGCCGAGGAGGTCAAGTACCTGGAGAGCCAGATGGACACGCTCAACTACCACGTGCGCATCATGGCCCTGCTGGCGGCCCGGGACAAGGAGGACGCGGAAAAGCTGGCCGGCATTCTCCAGATGGCGGAGGCCGCTAAGGCCATCTCCAACGCGGCCGGAGACATCGTCAAACTGATGTCTGTCAAGCTGCAGAAACCCCTCCTCCCCCGCCTGCTCCGGGAGTCGGACGAGATGATACAGAAAATGCACATCGCCGGCGCCTCCAACGCCGTGGGGAGAAGCCTGGCCAACCTGCGCGTGTCATCCGAGACAGGGGTGCGAATCGTGGCCCTGCGGCGGGGTCAGCGCTGGCTGTACAGCCCCAAACACGTGACGCTCCGGGAGGGAGACGTGGCCATCGGCATAGGTCCGGAGGAGGGCCTGGACCAGCTGAACCGGTTTTTCCAGGGAGCAGAGGAGGTGCTGGAATGAGCGAGCAGGAAGCAGAGGAGATGCTGCTGGAGATGAAAGAAAAGGCTGAGTTCATGGTGGACCTGGCCTATTCCTCCATCATCTACGACAACCGGGATTTGGCCGAAGAGGTATACGAACTGGAGGAATTCATAGACGATCTCAACGAGCGGTTTCAGCGCCTGGCCATCCAGGACGTGCGCAACGACCAGCTGGACGTGGACGAGGCCATGGCCATGATTCAACTTGCCATATGCTCGGAGATGATTGCGGACAGCGCCCGGGCCATATCCGACATCCAGCTCAGGGACGTGGAGCTCCATCCCATCATCAAGGAGAGCATACTGGAATCAGACGAAGTATTCGTACGGGAAAAAATCGCTCCCTCTTCTGTGCTCAGGGATAAAAAGCTGGGCGACATTGAACTGGCCTCCAAGACAGGCATGTGGATTATCGCCATCAAGAGGGGCGGCCGCTGGCTGTACGAAGTGGAAAAAGACACCGTGCTGCGGGAGGGAGACGTGGTGCTGGCCCGGGGCGTCCGCGAGGGAATGGCTCACTTTTCGGCCCTGGCGTCGGGAGGAGACCAGGAGATATAGAAGGGACGAGGGGGGAGCGGAGGGCTACAGCCCGTACTTGAATATCCAGGCCTTGTAGGATTGGCCCTCCTCCACCCCCACCGCCCCGGCGTGTATCTCCAGCAGGCCGTCGTTGTCAAAGTC
>DSCA01000118.1 GCA_011049295.1 Thermoplasmatales archaeon | reverse complement strand
GTCGAAGGCAAAGGCGCGCACGGCGGCCGCCGTGCGCGCCTTTGCCTTCGACCGGCCGGCGGTGGTCATAGACACCAACATCCGGGCGGTGTTCATCCACTGCTTTTTGGGAGAAGCATCCAAAGTCAGCGATGCCGCCCTTCGTCCCCTGGTGGAGCAGAGCATGGACCGGGAGCATCCCCGGGACTGGTACTCGGCTCTCATGGATTTCGGGGCTCTGGTCAAGCAGCGCCATCCCAACCCCAGCCGGAAAAGCGCCCACTACTCCCGGCAGACCCCCTTCGAGGGCTCCAACCGCCAGGTGCGGGGACGCATCCTGAAAGCGGTGCTGGCCGAGCCGGGCATCTCCAGGGAGGACCTGGCGGATGCGCTGGGGGTCTCTCTCCACCGGGTGACACCCCTCGTTGACCAGCTCAAGCGGGAGGGATTCATCGCCGAGGAGCGGACCGGCCTGCGCATCGCCTGAGGCCCGCATTGAAACGTTTTTATGGGTACAGGCGTTATGACATCACATGACCATTGAGAGAGAAATGACCAGGGAGTTTGTGAACAATGCCTTCGCCGGAGAGAGCCAGGCCCACATGCGCTACCTGCTGTTTGCCCGGCGGGCCGAGGAGGAGGAGATGCCCAACATTGCCCGCCTGTTCCGGGCCATCGCCTACGCCGAGACGGTCCACGCCGGCAACCATTACCAGGCTCTGGGCGGTATGGGGGAGACGGCAGATAATATTCGGGTAGCCATCGAGGGGGAAACCCACGAGGTGGATGAGATGTACCCGGTCTACAAACAAGCGGCCCACTTCCAGGGGGAAAAAGAGGCCGAGACCTATGCCCACTACGCTCTGGAGGCCGAAAAAATCCACGCCGAGCTCTACCCCGGGCCCGGACGCAGGCCGAGAAGGGCCGGGACATGGACCTGGGCACGGTGTACGTCTGCCCGGTGTGCGGCTATACAGTGGAAGACGAAGCCCCCGACTGTTGTCCAGTGTGCGGAGCCCCCGGCAAGAGATTCCGGTCCTTCCCAGCATGAGCACGGTGCGGGAAACCATCGAGCAGCGGCGGGCCTACCGCTCCCTGGCCCCCGTGGATATCTCCGAGGAGCTCATCGAGGACCTGGCCACCTGCGCCGGCCTGGCTCCCTCCTGCTTCAACCACCAGCCGTGGAGATTCGTGTTTGTACACGAGCCGGAGGCCCTGGACCAGGTGAAGGAGGCCCTGTCCGAGGGAAACGCCTGGGCCACCGCCGCCTCCCTGATAATAGCGGTGTACAGCAGAAGGGAGGACGACTGCGTCATCCACGACCGCGAGTACCACCTGTTCGACACCGGCCTGGCCACCGCCTTCCTCATTCTGCGGGCCACCGAGCGGGGCCTGGTGGCCCATCCCATCGCCGGATACAGCCCCGTCCAGGTGAGGGAGGCTCTGGGCATACCCGACGACTGCACCATTATCACCCTGGTCATTGTGGGCCGGCACGCCGCCCGGGTGAGCCCCCTACTCAGCGACAAGCAGCGCCAGGCAGAGCAGCAGCGCCCGGAGCGCAAACCTCTCAGCGAGATAGCCTGCCGCAATCGACACTGCCATCAGGAGGAAGGCTAGGCCCGGCCCGCTAGCCCGGCATCGGCCACCCGTGGCACCATGAATGTTTTCCTTACCACCTTTGAGGCGGTGGCCGCCCTGCTGGGCATCGGCTTCGTCGGCTTCTGGATTATCCGGCAAAAAATTCTGCCGGAGACCATGCTGGGCGTGCTGTCCGCGCTGGCCCTGGACATCGCCCTTCCCAGCCTGGTGTTTGCCACCATCATTACCACCTTTTCCCCCAGCCGGGATCCCCACTGGTGGCAGCTTCCCCTGTGGTGGCTGGCGTTCACCGGCCTGGCCGCCGGGATGACCGCCGTGGCCCGCTACCTGTCTCCCCTCTCTGTCCGGCGGGAGTTTTCAGCCGCCCTGTTCTATCAAAATGGCATCTTTTTCCCCCTGGCCATCATCACCGGCATGTTCGGGGCCGAGTCCGTCTACCTGACCCACCTCTTTCTGTTCACCCTCTTCTATGCCGCCTTCTTTTTCACCACCATGCCCCTGTTTTTCGGAAAAATGAGGGAGATTCGCTGGCGGAAAATAGTCAACCCCGTGCTGGCGGCAACCCTGCTGGCCATCGCTTTGCGCCTCACCGGGGCCCACGACTATGTGCCCGACTTTCTGGTGGACTCCGTCAGCCTGCTGGGGGCCATGACCGTCCCCCTGCTGATGCTTATTCTGGGGGGCACCATGTACATGGACCTGCAGGCCAGGGACCGTTTTCACTGGGTGCAGATGGCCACCTTTGCGGCGACCAAAAACCTGCTGTTTCCGGCCCTGTTTCTCCTGGTCATCGTGGTACTTAGGCCCCCCTTCGAAATTGCCCTTATTCTGCTGCTGGAGAGCGCCGTACCCCCGGTGACCGCAGTTCCCCTGATGGTGAGCCGGATGGGGGGCAACCGGGCGGTGGCCAACCAGTTCATGATTGCCAGTTTTCTGGCCTCCCTGGCCACCATTCCCCTCATGGTGTATCTGTTCAGCCAGTATTATCCCCTGCCCTGAAACGCCCACCTTAATATAGGCTCCGCGGATTTCTTCCCATGGATCCTCAGGTGCTGCGCAGCCTCAGCTACGGCATGTACATCGTGAGTGCCGCCCGTAACGGCATCCTCAACGGGCAGGTGGCCAACTCCGTGTTCCAGGTCTGCTCCCAGCCCCCGGTGGTGGCGGCCTGCATCAACAGACAGAATCTGACCCACGAGTTCATAGAGGCCAGCGGGGCATTCAGCGTTTCCGTCCTGGAGCAGGATACCCCCCTGTCTTTCATCGGCCGCTTCGGGTTTCGGTCGGGACGGGACCTGGACAAGTTCGAGGGGGTGGAGCACCGGATGGGGAGCACCGGAGCCCCTGTGGTGGTGGAGCACGCCGTGGGGTATCTGGAGACCCGGGTTGTGGACCGCTTGGAGGTGGGCACCCACACCATTTTTGTGGGTCGTCTGGTGGATGGCGCTCCGCTCACCGACCGCCCGCCCATGACCTATGCCTACTACCATCACGTCAAGGGGGGAAAATCCCCCAAGACCGCTCCCACCTATCTGCCCGAAAGGGAGCACCCCTGAGTTAACTTTTTATAAAACGGCCAGATATGCACCCATGCCCGACGTGAAGGAAACCATCGAGATTGCCATCAAGGCGGAAATGGACGCCGCCGAGAACTACCGCAGGGCCGCCCGGCAGACCAACCTGTTTCTGCTCCGGGACAAGTTCCAGTTCCTGGTCAAGGAGGAGGAGGGCCACCGCCGGGTGCTGGAGCGCCTGTTTGCCAAGAAATTTCCCCACGAAGACGTGGTTCTTCCGGACACCGAGGATATGCCCTACCGGGAGTTCCGGGAATACGAGGTCCAGCCCACCATGCAGTTGCACGAAATTATAGAGAAGGCCATGGAAGGCGAGAAGCGGGCCATTGACTTCTACCAGAGGCTGGGGGACATGATGGAGGAGGACGATGAAAAGGCCATCGCCCGCTACCTGGCCAGCATGGAGGAGAGCCACTACTACCTTCTGAAGAGTGAGCTGGAAATGGTGCGCAACTTCGAGCTCTACGACGAAGTGCACAACATGATGCATGTGGGGCCCTGAGCCGGCCCGTTTTCTTCTTTTGAGAGGGGGCGACGGTACCGCCGGTGAAACCATGAACCGAGGGGAATGGCTCTCGCTGCTGCTTATGGGGCTGCTGTTTGTGGCCCCCCAGATGCTGGCTCTGACCGCGGTGAACCCCTTTCAGGATATAGGGGTCAGGGCTTTCGAGGACCCCGGCGACCCGGCCAACATTCTCCAGATTGTGGTGGTGGTCATTGCCTTCACCGCCTTCATCCTGGTGCTGGCCCGCTACGTCAAAAACGCGGTCAAGTATATCCTGCTGGCCGTTTTTTTTCTGTCCATCTTCTACATCCTGCAGGCCTATCTGCTGGTGCTGGCCTCCCAGGTGGCCCTGCCCCTGGCCGGAGGTCTGGCGCTGACCGGTATCGTCCTGCTGGCCCTGTACCCCGAATGGTACGTGGTGGACGGCATGGGGGTGCTGGTTGCCGGGGGCATCATTGCCATCTTCGGGGTCTCCCTGACGGTGCCCCTGGTGGTGGCCCTCCTGGTTGTATTGGCTGCCTACGATGCCCTCTCCGTGTACAAGACCCGGCATATGCTCTCCCTGGCGGACACGGTCATCGGGGAGCAGCTCCCCCTGCTCATGGTGGTTCCCAAGACCCGGGGCTACTCCTTTCTCCGGGAAAAGGGGCTGCAGGAGGAGCGGGACGCGCTGTTCATGGGCCTGGGGGATGTCATCATCCCCGGGATGCTGGGTGCGGCCGCCTACGGCGCGGGCAGCCTGTCCGTTGCTCTGGCCACCGTTACCGGGGCCCTGGTGGGCTTTTCTCTGCTCATGGTCCTGGTGTCCCGGGGCAACCCCCAGGCGGGCCTCCCCCTGCTCAACACCGGGGCGATAGGCGGCTTTGTCTTGGGCAGCTTTTTCTTCCACGGCTCGCTGCTGGGCTTCTAGGAGAAGCGGGCTCCGCACCGCTGGCATCGGATGCCCCGACTGGAGATGAGCGGGCCGCCGCAGCGGGGACACTCCACCTCCTCCAAAAAGCGGGTCATCCAGGCCTCTCTGACCTCGGGGATGTCTGCCTCCCGTACCCTTTCCAGGAACTGGCGCTGTGCGTCGGTCCGGGCCAGGGAAGCCAGCCCCTCTGACGGAGCACTGGCTGAGATGGTGCGCGGAGCAATCTTCCGCAGCGCCGCCGCCAGAGCCACGCCGGATACCAGTCCCCCGATGTGGGCCAGATGGGCCACGCCGTCCGATACCTGGCCCACGGTGTACAGGGTTTCCAGACCGGCGAACAGCAGGGCGGCCACCAGAACCGGCATGCGGATGAACAGCATGATGGGGAAGGGGATGGGCATCACCACCTGGTCACGGGGGTACAGGGCGGCAAAGGCCCCGAAGACCCCGAAAATGGCCCCGGAGGCCCCCACCAGCATCACTCCGCTGTTCCAGTTAAACAGGGAAAAGGTCAGCGTGCCCCCCACTCCGGCGAGAAAATATATTGCAGCGAACCGGGGCGTCCCCACCCGCTGCTCAAAGGGCACTCCGATGAGCAGAAAAATAAACATGTTCATCAGTATGTGCCAGATGTCGGCGTGGACGAACAGGGAGGTAAACAGCGTATATATCTGCTCTCCTTCCGTGAGGTAGCGGGGACGGAAGGCTAGGTCCGGGAACAGGGGAGAGGCGCTCATAGAAAACGACTGGGCGGCCGCCAGCATCAGGAAAAAAACCGCGAAATTGATGATGATAATCATCTGGCTCAGCAGCATTTTTTTGTAGAGGGCATAGGCCAGTCCGCCCAGGATGACGGCCACGGCCAGCAGTGACCACGGCATGCTAGGTCCTCCAGTGGCGGTACAGCGCCAGGCCGGCGAAGACATAGGCCGCCGCCACCACCAGTGCCTTCACCGCCTCCCTGCCCACCATGATTTCCCGCGGCTCCGTTGCAGTGAGATTCCAGTCGTGGCTGAACACCCGGGCGAAGTACTCGGCCACCTGCTGATTTTCGATGATGATGCCCACCTCCCGGTTCCGGTGCACTGCATGGTGGTTCCAGTTGATGGAGGAGACCAGGGTGCGGTTGCCGTCGACGATGACCCCCTTGGTGTGGATGTTCATTCCGTGGGACCCGTTTGCATACACATACGTGGCCGACACGTTGTGGTCTTCAAGATGGGACATGGTGGCGTTGTTCATGGTGATGCTGGAGGTATAGTGGGGGTTGTAGTTAAGGATGACCCTGGCCGCCGCCCCCCGCAGATGGACCCCGACCAGACGCCGGACGAAGGGATTCACATTTTCTTCCCAGTGAAGGTCGATGTAGGCCTGTTGAACCCATACCCGCGTGCGGGCCGAGGCCAGCAGCTCGGCGACGGCCTCCCGGCTGTTGTCCGGGGACAGGATGACCGTGCACCCGAAGGAGCCGTTCAGGGTGCGGGAGGAAAACGCCGGCTGATAGCCCCCCCGGGGGATCCACCGGGCCGGCTGATAGTAATCCGGCGGGGCTCCATAGATAGAGTGGGACGAGTTGTAGGCCACAATGTCCTGGCCGTAGCCCAGGTCGTGGTGGAACACGCGGGCCAAGAAGGCGGCCAGGCTGCGGTTGTGCACCACCACGCCCCACTCCCGGTTGCCGTAGGTGGGAGAAGGGGGCATGCCGGTGTGTCCCCAGTTGGCGGAATGCAGAATAGCCGTCCGGTTGTCGATGACCGCGTACTTGGCGTGGTTGAAGCTGTAGCGCCGGTAGCCCCCGTGGTCCTCCCGCCCCGCCATGTAATACACCTCGCCGCCGGCCGCCGCTATCCGGCTGGCGATGTATCTCTCCTCCATGCTCAGTCCGCCCACCGGATGTCCCTCCAGGAGCAGGGTGACGGACACGTTTCTGGCCAGGGCCTCCACCACTTTTTGGCCCAGAAAGGGATTGGTGAACTCGTACAGGTTGAGGAAAATGGAGTGCCGGGCCCGGTCCAGCTCCCGGGCCACCACCGGGTAGGAGCAGTCCGGGGAGCAGAACACGGTGAGGCTACCGTTGTAGTGCACGTGGAAGGGCTCAAAATCCGACTGTCCTATGCGATGGGTGCGGTTGCTGTACCAGTCGCTGCTGGTATTGGTGTCACGGTAGGCGCCGTTTCTGCGTCGTACCAGAATGCCGCCCTCGCCCACCAGGGGGATGCCGTCTCCCTGCCATCCGGGCGCCGGTTCCTCCTCCCCCCCGTACACCACGGTGTCGATGGTGTGGTTGTAGCCGTCCTTCAGGCATACCATGTCGCCGCTGTTGGCCAGCACGAAGGAGCCGTGCCGCTCCAGAAGCGGACATCCGCATACATCGCTCCGGTGGTAGGAGAAATCCGCCTGTCGGCCCGTCTCCCGGGCGTAGGAGGAGGCGTTCTGGGTCACGGTTATGGTTTGACCGGGAGCCAGGTACAGGTTGGGAAATACCACCCGGGATTGCCGGTCCGCCCGCCGCCGGGGCTGGTCGGTGAGGTACCAGTTGTAGAGGTTGACGGAGACGTTGGTGGGATTGTGGATGGACACGAACTCGTTGTTGCTGTGAGGACGGGCGTGGTAGTACACCCGGGTGAGGAGCACCCGTTTCTCGGCGGCGGTGGGATGGGTGGGGCATACCCGTACCTCAGCGGCGGCCCGGTTGTTTTTCGGATTGCGGTCCGGGAGGTGCACAGAGGCGGTGAGGGTGACGTTGCCCGTGCATCCCCGGGTGTCCCACTTAAGGGAGGGGCGACGGTAATAGTTGATGGAGTCATACCGTATGCTGCCGATGCGCCGGCGGTGGTCTCCCTGCTGGCAGTAGAAGGAAACGGTGAATGGCGGCACCCGGCCGGTGCTGTTGTTGTCCACCCGGGCGGTGAGCCGTACCACCTCCCCCTCCCCCACCACGGCCCGCTCACACTTTATCCAGCGCATCCGGAGGTCCACGGTGTCCTCCTCGCTGGCCAGCACTCCCCCGGCGGCGAGGAGCAGCAGAGCCGTGCACAGGGCAGGAATCTTGGTTGGAGACAAACGGGCCCGGGGGGATTTGAACCCCCGATCTACAGCTTAGGAGGCTGCCGCCCTATCCAGGCTGGGCCACGGGCCCACGCCGATTATATGGGCCGGAGTTTATTAAGTGTTTCTCGACAAAGGTTTCAGGGATCAAAAAGAGACGCTAAAGAAGAAAAAGGGAGAGGGAGGGACGAAATCAGTTATCTCTTAACCGCGTACGATCATCACCGGGCAGGGGGCATGATGCATGACCTTCTCAGATACGGAGCCTATCAGGATGCGATCCAGGGCGGTCATCCCCTTGCTGCCCATGACTATCAGGTCTTTCTGGTGGGCCATCTCGATGATTTCCTGGTCCGGTATCCCCTCCACCATCTTCTTTTCCACCTTTACGCCCATTTCCCTGCCCATCTCCTCCACCTCGTCCAGCGCGTCCAGTCCCTCTTTTTGCAGGAATTTGTCTATGTCGAAGGAGGTCACGTCCTCCGGGGCGGGAAATTTGGCCAGCAGGGAGGTGTCCACCACGTACAGGGCCACCACCTCCAAGTCCATATGCTTGGCCATGTAGAGGGCTTTGCGGGCCGCCTTTTTTGCTTCCTTGGACCCGTCAATGGGGGCTATTATTTTTCTGAATTCGGCTGCCATGTTCTGCAAACGGGCTCCGGCATTTAAAAGTATTGCGTCTGCTACTGTCCTGCCTCGTCCCGCAGAACGTCCGCCAGGTCCGTTTTTTCCCAGGTAAAGTCGGGATCGTCCCGGCCGAAATGCCCGTAGCAGGAGGTCTTGCTGTATATGGGGCGCAGCAGATCCAGCTGCTCGATTATGCCCTTGGGCGAGGTCTGGAAGTGCTTCTCCACCAGCTCGGTGATGGTGTCCATGCTCGTCTTTTCCGTGCCGAAGGTGTCCACCATCATGGACAGCGGTTGGGTGATGCCGATTACGTAGGAGAGCTGCACCTCGCACTTGTCGCACAGACCGGCGGCCACCAGATTTTTGGCTATGTACCGGGTCATGTAGGCTGCCGACTTGTCCACCTTGGTGGGGTCCTTACCGGAGAAGGCACCTCCGCCGTGCCCCACCGCCCCCCCATAGGTGTCGGCAATGATTTTTCTCCCGGTCATCCCCACGTCGGCCACCGGCCCCCCCTGCACAAACCGACCGGTGTTGTTTATATAGTAACGGGTCTCCTCGGTCAGCCAGTCTCCGCAGACGGGTAAAATAACCTGGTGCTTGATGTCCTCGCGCAACTCCCCGATGTCCACCTCCGGGTCGTGCTGGGCGGCCACCACCACCGAGGTGGCATGGGAGGGAACGCCATTGTTGTATCTGACGGTGACCTGGGTCTTTCCGTCCGGCCGCAGATAGGGCAGGATCTTCTGCTTTCGCACCTCCTCCAGCCGCCGTGCCAGTTTGTGGGCCAGCACCAGGGTGAGAGGCATGTATTCCGGGGTTTCGTTGGTGGCATAGCCGGACATCATGCCCTGGTCGCCGGCGCCTATCTCCTGCCCCCTGCTCACCCCCATGGCGATGTCCGGAGACTGAGAGTGAATGCTGGTCAGCACCCCCACCGTGTTGTAGTCGAAGCCGTACTCCGGCCGGTCGTAGCCCACGTCCCTAATAACAGAGCGTACCACCTCCGGTATCTCCACGTAGGCCTTGGTGGTAATTTCGCCGCTGACAATCACGAACCCCATGCCGGCCATGGTCTCGCAGGCCACCCGAGCCTTTTTGTCCTGGCGAAGAATCTCGTCCAGTACGCTGTCCGATATGCGGTCGCAGACCTTGTCGGGGTGACCCTCGGCCATGGATTCTGAGGTGAACAGAAAATTGCCTCTTTTCATGTCATCCGAATAGGACTGGTAAATATTAATGTAATGGTGACGCTGCTGGCTGTTTATATACCCGAACCGCTATGTACCCGAGGATGGACGGCAAACTGGCCATCGAGATCATCTTCGTGGTTTCCGGCGCGGCCATGCTGGCACTCATCCTCCGCCGGCCCTACCTGTACATCCGGATGGGAAGCCGCCAGGTGCGGCTGGCCACCTATTTCCTGGGGGCTCTCATCGGCCCGGCGCTCCTCCTGGCTCTGGGTGTGCTGCACTACTCCCAGCTTCTGGCCGGCCTGCAGGGCTACGGCGAGATCAACCCGGTGAGCGTGCTGGTCCTCTTTCTTTCCCTGGTTTTTCTGAGCATTTTTCTGGATATCACCGGCTTTTTTGAGTACTGCGCCCGACTGGCCCTCAACCTGGCCGGGTCCAGCGGCAGAGGCCTGTTTTTCTCCCTGTACATCACCGTTTCCTTTCTCACCATTTTTACCTCCAACGACATCGTCATTCTCACCTTTACCCCCTTCATTTATTACGTGTCCCGGCAGGCGGGAATCGATCCCCTGCCGTACCTGGTGGCCGAGTTTTTTGCCGCCAACACCTGGAGCATGATGCTGTACATCGGCAACCCCACCAACATTCTGTTGGCCTCCTCCTTCCGTCTGGGATTCGCCCCGTACTTTTTTCGCATGGCGCTCCCCACGGTGGCCGCGGGTACCGTCAATCTGCTCCTCCTCTACCTGCTGTTCAGACACCGGATAAACCGCCCCCTGACTCCCTCCCATATGCCGGCAGCCAGTGCCCTCACTGACAGGCCGGGGGCGACACTGGGGGTGGTCCTGCTGGCCGGCTGTCTGGTCGCCCTGTCTCTAGCCCCCACTCTGGACGTGGACATGTGGATGATTTCCGTGGGATTCGCCCTGTCCCTGATGCTGGTCCTCCTGGTCCGTGACGTGCTGGCAGCGGCGCGGAGCCGGTTCCGGGGACCCTTCCGGCTCACCACGGCCTCCGCCCTCCGCCGGGTTCCCTGGGGCATCGTTCCCTTCGTGCTGGGGATGTTCATCATGGTGGAGACCCTGCGGGTGTACGGGATGACCGCCGACCTGGGAGCGCTTCTCAGCCGGATCAGCGGGGACTCCGCCGCCGTTCACGTCTTCGCCTACGGCTTCTCCTCCGCGTTTTCGGCCAACCTCATCAACAACATCCCCATGTCGGTGGCCTACGTTCCCATGGTGGGCGCGGTGTCCGCGGCGCACCTGCATCCGGCCTTGTATGCCACCATCGCGGGCTCCAATCTGGGGGCCAATCTCACTCCTCTGGGGGCGCTGGCCGGCATCATGTGGATGAGCATGCTGACCGACAGGCAGGCCGCCGTTTCCTTCCGGGAGTTTGTGGGCTACGGACTGCTGGTTACCCCGGTGACTCTGACGGTGTGCCTGGCCACCCTGGCCCTTACCTGGACCTTTCTGTAAAAATGAGTGCAGGGGACGAGATTTGAACTCGCGGACCCCTACGGGACAAGGCCCTCAACCTTGCGCCGTTGGCCAGGCTTGGCTACCCCTGCAGGACGGTAGATGCTAATGGCGCTCTCCTTTAAAAATGTATTCTACCGCCGCCTCCGGAGCAGCGGCACGGCCAGGGCCAGCACGGCCACCGCCGCCCCAAAGCCGGGGGTGCCCTTTTCGGCCTTTTCTACGGCTATTTGCCTGGTCAGGGATCGCTGGAGGCCCCCGTCGTCGGTCACGGTCAGGGTGACATTGTAGGTGCCGGCTTCCTTGTACACGTGGTCCGGGTTGCGCAGGGTGGACATTTTTCCGTCCCCGAAGTCCCAGAACCAGGACACCAGGCTCCCATCGGGGTCGGTGGAGCGGTCCATGAACAGAACCTCCTCCCCCGTCTCGGGGACCGGGGGGTCCCAGGCAAAGCTGGCGGTGGGCGGAACATTGCCCTCTCCCATCTGCACCGTGTATACGTCGCGGTTGAAAATCACGTAGGGCGGCGGTCCGGGGACGGTCTGCTTGGTGACCGTATAGCCGGTGGCGGCCAGGCCCCCCCGGGTGCTCACGTCCCAGGCCCCGTCGTCCTTGCTGTCGGTGCCGTCGTACTGATACTGCAGCAGCGGGCTGCCGTCGGGGAGGTACCCCTCCACCAGAAAGTCATAGTCCCGGCCAGTCTGGTTGTAGAGGGCCCCGGCCAGATACACGTTTCCCCGGTCGTCGGCGACCAGCGAGTGCATCTGCCGCCGTCCGGACAGCTCCTTGCTCCACAGCACGGAGCCGTTGACGGCGCATGTGACCAGGGATGTCTGCTCGCCTGCCGTATGCAGGAGGTACAGGTGGTCGGTGAACGCCACGCCGACCAGGGAGCCTTCGCCGTAGGTCCGGTTCCCGGTGACGTTTCCCCGGCTGTCTAGGATGTAGAGAAGGCTCTGGTTTCCCCGGCTGCCGGCCACGTAAAGAGTTGTCTCTCCCGCGGCCACTCCCCGTCCGCATCCCTCCAGCGTGGCATTCCAGAGCAGTTCTCCGCCAGCTCCGTACTTGAGCACCACGCTGGTTGCCAGCCCTTCTCCGGGGCTGCAGCCCAGGACGTATATGTTTCCCTGGGCATCGGTGTCCAGGTCGGTAAGGCTGTGTTCCGGGGTCCAGCTGCGGGCCCAGTTCAGTCTGCCGTCCGGGTGGAAAGAGCGGATGAACAGGCTGCGGTCCGTACAGGCCACGACGACCGCCTGGCTTCCTATGGCCACGGCTACGTTCCGCAGGTCCTTGTCCCACAGCTCCGCCTCCATGTCTATCTCCCATTTCAGACTGCCGTTGCGGTCGTAGGCCAGCACGTAGTAGCGGTCAGCGGTACCCCGTGACAGTCCTCCCACCACCAGCAGGTCCTCGGTGGCCGCGATGCTCCGTCCCTCATCATATCCCTGCATATCAAATGTGGCCTCCCACTGGGGCTCTACCGCCCCGGCCCAGGGGGGAAGCATCAGCACCAGGAACAAAAGGGCGAGAACACCCCGGGTCCAACCCATGTGATAACAACGGCGGTTCCTATTTCAACCTTTTGATAACCGCTTCATAGTCGGAGCTGCCGAACACCGCCGAGCCGGCCACCACCACGTCCACCTCCGCCTTCTTCACCCTCTCCACGTTTTCCGGCTTGATACCTCCGTCCACCTGGAGGAGAACCTTCCGGTTCCCGATGAGGGCCTTGGCCGCCCTGATTTTGGGCAGAAGGGAGGAGATGAAGACCTGGCCGCCATACCCCGGGTTGACGGTCATAATCAGCAGCAGGTGGATATCGTCCAGGACGTGCTCCACGGCATGCAGCGGGGTAGCCGGGTTGAGGGCCACGCCCACCCGGCACCGCTCCTTTACCATACTCACCAGGTTGTGGAGGTGACGGGTGCTCTCAGCGTGAACGGTTATGATGTCGGCACCGGCCCGGACAAAGGCCTCCACCTGGTCCTCCGGTCGCTCGATCATCAGATGCACGTCGAAGGTGAGGTCGGTGAGGGGGCGCAGGTGCTGCACCACCACCGGTCCTATGGTGAGGTTGGGGACGAAGTGTCCATCCATGACGTCTATATGTATCCAGTCCGCCCCCGCCGCCGCCACCTCCCGGATTTCCTCTCCCAACCGGGAGAAATCCGCCGACAGGATGGAGGGCGCCACCAGAACCATGGCAGTAAACGTTGCCCGCCCATTAATAGTTTATGTCGCCGGGGCTAGGGGGGCACAAAATCGTGCAGGCGCTCTATCTCCGGGTTGACCTTGCCCCACCGCAGGGTGGAGAACATGATGTCCGCCATCTCCGGTTTCTCCGTCAGGTGCTGCTCGTAGACCTTGCGCAGGTTGTCATAGTATTTCTTGGCGGTGTTCCACTTCCTGGCGGCAAAAATCACCACCCAGTCGTAGCTTCCGTTGAGGTAGTAGATGTCCAGCAGCCGGACCGCAAGCTGTCCGGGCACGTCTTCCCGCACCCGCTTTATCTGGGCCTCCACCAGCTCCCGGGACAGGGGTCGGGTCTTCAGCAACACCATGAACAGCTTCCATCCCAATTTTTCTTCGTCCACCACGGCGGTGTATCCCCAGATGGTGTGGTCCTGCTCCATCTTGGTCATCTCCCGCCATATCTTCTGGCGGTAGGTGGCACATTTCCGGGCAATTTTTTGCATGCTCTGCCGGGCATCGATGAGCAGTTGGTCCAGGACGTCATTCACTCTGAACAGAGTAGTGT